>CAIXZI010000509.1 GCA_903923915.1 uncultured Bacteroidota bacterium | reverse complement strand
CGAAATAATGGTTGGCAGCAAACCGTCTGAAGCACTGGATACCAAAAAGAAAAAAGTATCCTCTGGTGGTTCTTCTAAAATTTTTAAAATTTTGTTGGCCGCATCGGTGTTCATTTTTTCGGGCATCCAAATAAGCATCACCTTGCCACGCCCTTCGTAGCTGGTATAACTAAGTTTTCGTATTATTTCGTTGCTCTCGTCTTTGGCAATAATGGGTTGCTTGTTTTCGGCATCAAGTGCGTTAAACCAATCGTTAATATTCAGGTATGGAAATTCTAAAAAAGCTTCTCTAAATTCTGTTAAAACATGGTCGCTAAAACGAACATCTTTACTAAGCGCGATTGGAAACACCAAATTCAAATCGGGATGCGCCAGTTTATTTATTTTTATACAACTCGGACAAACATTACAACTATCTGTTTCGGTAGGGTTATGGCAAAACAAATACTGCGCAAAGGCAATTGCTAAAGGTAGTTGAGCACCCCCATCGGTTCCTAAAAACAGCAAGGCATGCGCCACTCTTTTGGTAGAGGCCATTTCTATTAAACGTTTTTTTAACGCTATGGGAGCTGCAACTTGCGCAAATAACATGCGGCAAAGATAATTTAAATGAACAACGGGCGCAAAAAATTGACTTGCAACAAATCTAACCACATAGTTACATAGGTAAAAGCAGGTATAGAAAAACAAGTTTTTAAAACATAGCTTCTGTGAAAAAAGCAAGGCTTTTCTATGAAAAACTTTAAAACAACAAAACTATGTTTCTATTCTATGTGGTTAAATTTTATGTGTTTCGTGTTCTATTTCTTTAGCAATGATATTCCAAAAAAAATTGGCACTTTTGTACTACCATGTTAATAGCCGATTTAATAACAAAAGATATTCCAGCCATTAAAGACTCTGATACCGTTGAGCAAGCGCTGCACTGGATGGAGGAATTTAAGGTAACGCATTTGCCTGTGTTGCACAACAAGAAATTGGCAGGTCTTGTGTCTGA
Organism: uncultured Bacteroidota bacterium; assembly: GCA_903923915.1. Lineage (GTDB taxonomy): Bacteria > Bacteroidota > Bacteroidia > B-17B0 > Aurantibacillaceae > PALSA-968. Next base: position 4,597 of record CAIXZI010000509.1, on the reverse strand, counting down.
GGCTGAATTGTTGGATGTGGCAAACACTAAAAGTAAAATCACAGCCAATCATTTTAATTATATAAAACCACAAATACACCAATCGCAACATGCTTTTGATGCGCTTCGTATTATGTCTGGCTTGCACCTTACGCTAATTCCTATTCTTGATGAGAAAGATAATTACATGGGTAATATCACTCAAAAAAGCGTTTTAGATAGGTTAGCAAGTTTATCTGCTGTTATGGAACAAGGCGGTATTATTGAACTTGAGCTTAATAAAAACGATTACTCACTTACCCAAATTGCAAGTATTGTTGAAGGAAACGACGCAAAAATTTTAAGCTGTTATGTAACTTCGTTGCCTGATAGCACCAGGATACAAGTCACGCTAAAAATAAACAGAGACGATTTAACCCGTGTGCTGCAAACATTTTATCGTTATAATTATGAAGTAAAAGCATCGTATCACCAATCGGGTTATGAAGATGATTTGAAAACCAAGTTTAACGAATTTATTAAATACCTCGATATATGATGACCGTTGCTTTTTACGCCCGTCCGGTAAAAGATAATGTGCCTGATTATGTAAAAACACTAAACACCCGTTTAAACAAAGAGGGCATCAACTTAGTTGTATTTGAACCCTATTATTTGTTTTTGAAAAAAGAGTTTGGCTTTAATTTAGACATAGCTACTTTTTCATCGCACGAAGATTTAAAACAACAAAACCCTGATTATTTAATTTCGTTAGGCGGAGATGGCACCATGCTTGAAACCCTTCATTTTATTGGAGATACAGGCGTACCCGTGCTTGGTGTAAATACAGGGCGTTTAGGTTTTTTAGCCAGCGTTTATAAAGAAGATTACACCAGTGCCATTGATAAATTAATAGAAAAACAATACACCATACACTCGCGCGCTTTGTTACAATTACAAAAACCAAACAATTTGTTTGAGATGAACGTAGCCTTAAACGAATGCACCTTGGTAAAAAAAGATTCATCATCTATGCTAAGTATAGATGTGCATTTGGATGGTATATTTTTAAATTCTTATTGGGCAGATGGTTTGATTATTTCTACTCCAACAGGTTCAACGGCTTATTCTTTAAGCTGTGGCGGTCCAATACTAGAGCCTACTTCAGAGAGTTTTATTTTAACACCTATTGCACCGCATAACCTTAATGTTCGTCCTATTGTTATTAATGATAAATCAGAAATATCCTTAAAAATTAAAGGCAGAGACAAACAAAATTTAATCTCATTAGATTCTAAACAAGCCACCATTCAAACAGATGATGAGGTAATTTTAAAGAAGGCCGATTATCGCTTTAATTTAATTAATCTAAACGGACAAAACTTCTTCAACACCTTGCGCAATAAATTAATGTGGGGTTTAGATAAACGTAATTAATGGCACGCGGATAACGCAGGGGGATTACAAAACAGTAGCCACAGATTTCACAGATGCCGCGGATTTAAGTTTATTTATCTGTGATAATCAGCGAAATCTGTGGCAAAAAACGAAATAGATGTTACCAGATATAGATACAGAGCAGCGCGTAGAGTTTTTAGTAAAAACGTTTTATAGTCGCGTTTTAAAAGATGAGGTGCTTGCCCCACATTTTAAGGATATAGATTTTCCAAGTCATTTTCCGCGAATGATAGCGTTTTGGGGCTTTATTTTGTTGGATAAAGAAGGTTATAAGGGCAATGTATTTGATAAACACGTGGGCTTAAACCTACACGAACCCGAATTTGAACATTGGATATTTCATTTTAACAAAACTGTAAACGATTTTTTTGAAGGCGAAAAAGCCAACCTTGCCAAACAACGCGCAGAGCTACTTAAGTACACCTTCTTGAGCAAATTAAACCAAATTAACAAAGGGGTTTAGACCCAAAATAGGTACGCTTATTTTATTATCTTCGCATTCGTTTTAAAACGGTGGAAAAACTTAAGAAAGAAATAAATTTAGCTAAGCTTCCGGCTCACGTTGCTATTATCATGGATGGTAATGGTAGGTGGGCAAAACTACAGGGTGCAGCGCGTATTTTTGGGCATCAAAACGGTGTTAAATCGGTTAAAGAAACCGTTGAAGCCGCCGCCGAATTGGGCATTAAATACCTTACCCTTTATGCTTTTAGTACAGAGAACTGGAACCGTCCGGGTGATGAGGTATCTGCCCTGATGGAACTTTTGGTAAAAACAATTCATGCAGAAACCCCCACACTAAACAAGAATAATATACGTTTATTAACCATTGGCGACACAAACAGTTTGCCCGAAAAATGCGTGAAACAACTAAACGAAGCAATGGCCGAAACGTCTAAAAACACAGGTTTGTCGCTGGTTTTGGCACTCAGTTATTCTGCCAAGTGGGAGATTGTAAATGCCATAAAACAAATTGCTGAAGAAGCCAAAAACGGAAATTTAAACCCGAACGACATAACAGAAGCTCTATTTGAAAGTAAATTATCTACCAAAGGCATTCCTAATCCCGAGTTGATGATACGCACCAGCGGCGAGCACCGCATTAGTAATTTTTTGGTATGGCAATTAGCTTACGCCGAGTTTTATTTTACCGATGTGCTTTGGCCCGATTTTAGAAAAGAACATTTTTATCAGGCCATTGTAAATTATCAGCAACGCGAACGTCGCTTTGGCAAAACAGGCGAACAAATAAAAAATAACGCATAAGCTGCTTTGAAAAAACACCTTCTCATATTATTGTTTTTATGTGTAGCTAAAATTGCTTCATCGCAGGTAGTTTTGGGCGAAGATCAAATTGATTATGCTAACCCAAAAGAATACAATATTGCCGGAACAGAGATAGAAGGAATAACCACACTTGATAAAAACGTATTACGACTGGTATCTGGCTTGGTACCCGGGCAACGCGTAAAAGTACCCGGCGAAAAATTTTCAGATGCCGTTAAAGCTCTTTGGAAACAAGGTTTTTTTGATGATATTCAAATTAATGTAGATAAAATTATTGGCAACGATATTTTTTTAAAAATTGTTTTAATTGAGAAGCCACGTTTAGGTCGTTATACATTTAAAGGCGTTTCTAAAAAATCGGAAGCAGATGAAATTCGTAAAAAAATACATTTGATAACAGGTAAAATTGTAACCGATCAGTTGATTGGAAACACCAAAAACATTGTAAAAGATTATTATAAAGACAAGGGTTATTACGGCGCAAAGGTTGAAGTAAGAACAGAAGAAGATAAATCGGGTAAAAATAAAGTTGCTTTGTTTATTGTGGTTGATAAAGGAAGTAAAGTGCGTGTAAAAGACGTTACTTTTTATGGAAACACAGTTCTTAAATCGGGCGGATATTCTATAAAAAATGGTTTTGGTTTGCGCGGCAGGCTTAAAGACACCAAACGCTACCGCTGGTACACGTTTTATAACTCAGGTAAATATTTAGAAGATAACTTAGAAAAAGATGAGCCAAAAATAATAGATAAATACCTTACACTTGGTTATAGAGATGCGCATATTGCAAAAGACACCGTTTATTTTGTTTCAAAAAACCGCGTAAAAATTGATATTACTATCGATGAAGGACATAAATATTATTTTCATAACATAAGCTGGGCGGGTAACAGCAAATATCGTAGCGGGCAGCTTGATACCATTTTAGGCATTAAAAAAGGAGACATTTTTAATCAGGCAATTTTAGATCAAAAACTGTACAGCAATCCAAGTGGTTACGATATTAGTTCGTTATATATGGATGATGGATATTTGTTTTTTCAGATTACCCCAAGTGAGGTTAACGTACAAAACGATTCGATTGATTTAGAAGTGCATTTGTATGAAGGCAAACAAGCTATTATAAATCGAGTAACCGTAAGCGGAAACACAAAAACAAACGACCATGTTGTTATGCGTGAACTGCGAACCAAGCCCGGTCAGCTTTTCAGGCGATCGGATATTATGCGTACCCAACGTGAGTTACAACAGTTAGGATATTTTAATGCAGAAAAATTAGGTGTAGAACCAAAACCAAATCCGGCCGATGGAACAGTTGATATTGCTTATACGGTTGAAGAAAAACCAAACGATCAAATAGAATTATCGGGTGGTTATGGCTCTGGGCGTATTATAGGTACACTGGGGGTTACCTTTAATAATTTTTCGGCTAAAAATATTTTTAAGAAAGACTCTTGGAGTCCTTTACCGGCAGGTGATGGACAGCGATTAAGCGTTCGTGCACAAAGTAGTGGCCTCTATTATCAAAGCTATAACGTTTCTTTTTCCGAACCTTGGCTTGGCGGGAAAAAACCAAACTCATTAACCGTAGGAGCTTATTATACCGTGCAAAACTTTAATGGTGTTGGTCGTACCGTAAAAGTAAACGGCATTCATGTAACAAACCCAAATGCTTCGTACATGACATCCATGACCGGAAACGTAAGTTTTGCAAAGCGTTTAAAATGGCCGGATGATTATTTTTCGTTTTTTGTTAGTCCGAGTTATTCATACTATGTGCTTTATAACGCCAGTGTTTTTGCTTTTCCTACTGGGTATGTAAATAACTTTAAAACCAATTTTAACATAAGCCGAAATTCTCTGCAAGGTAACCCCATCTTCCCTACAGGTGGCT
>CAIXZI010000508.1 GCA_903923915.1 uncultured Bacteroidota bacterium | reverse complement strand
GGTAGTTGTGTTTCCATCCATATCCACCACCCCAAGCATAGCCATTCCACGGGCGATAATAGTTATAAGCCCAATATGGTCTGTAATACGAACGGTAATAAGGCCAACCACCCCAAGGGCCGGCGTAGTAAGGTACTCCCCAAAATAAAGAAGGCATGCCAAACATAAAATTCATGCTTACACCTGGGTTATAATAACCCGAAGAAGAATAATCATAATTATTATTTGTTATAACTGTTTGCGGTTGCCCTTGGTTATAAACATCATCCACATTAGGAGCCTGATTGGTTACTTGAGGCTCATTATTTTGTTGAGATGCAACTCCTGCAAAAACATCTTTGGTTCCGTTTTTATATTCTATTAACGAAACACTATTTTTATCAATTGTATAAACGGGGCCATCTAAGTTTGATGACTTTTGATAACGAACCTCGTGTTGCGTTACTTCAAAAACCTTTGCCGTAATGGTTGTTCCGTTTTTAGTGTAAATAGTGTCTTGAGCCTGAAGTATATTAACTGTTGCTACAACAAGTAATATGGTTTTTAAATTTTTCATGACCTTTTAATTTGTTTATTAAAGGTACTGCATTTAGCATGCCAAAATCAACTAAAATATGTTAATGTTTATTTAACATATTTCTTAAAAATTACGTTCAGATTTACCTTTAATCCATTTAAAGTGCTTGCCCGGTTTGTTATAAACTGGTTTAGGATGAAAATCAAACAAGGTATATTTTAAGCCTACTCCATAGCAAACATCGCTTAAACCAAAACCCACATCTGTTTTAGTCATTCTGTATCTAACTTCTCCGTAAGCCTCTAAACGCTTAACAAGTTTATATTCAAAGCCAATACCAAGACTGGCACCATAATAAATTGTTTTATAATCTGTATTGTGCTTTACATGCAATACATAATAATTATAATCATCAACACCCGTGTAAACGCCTTTCCAAAATTGCGTAGAAAATCCTAATATAAAATAGACCGTAGTTTTCCCTTGATTGGGATGCATTAACAAATGCGCATCTATATCTAAATAAGTGTTGTGCACATTTAACCAAGTTGGCACAATATTTACTTGTTGCACCTTAGAGTAATCTAAAACAAACTGTATAATGCTGTTTGGCTGAAAATATAAACGAGCTGAATATGCAGGATAATACGTAAAAGCCTGAGCGTTTTTAAAAAAATTTAAACTGGTGTACAAACCACCTGCACCAATTTGAATGCGTGTAGGTTTAGCATCATAAACAATAGTATCTTTTTTAAAATTATTATTTGTTTGTTCCTTGTTAGTTTTGCTGTTTTTTTTGGTCTCTTTGTTTTCCAAAATTAAATATGGATTATTTTGCGCAAAAGAGTTCATCAAAAACGATAAAAATATAGTTACAAAAACTAACTTTTTCATAAATAAAGGTAGTAAATATTATTCAACGTATAGTACAAGCCCTTTTAGATATTCTCCTTCGGCAAAGTTTGGCGTAATGGGGTGGTCTGCCGGCTGAGAAAGATAATGCAACACTTTTACTTTGCGCCCGCTTTCGAAAACAGCAGCGGCAACGGTATTATAAAACAAAGCTTTATCTACCACACCAGAACATGAGAATGTAAAAATCAAGCCATTGCTTTTAATTAAACGCAGCGCCATTTCGTTTAGTCGTTTGTACCCTTTAAAGGCATTGTGTTTTACATCTCTACTTTTAGCAAAAGCCGGAGGGTCTAAAACAATAATATCGTACACATCTTTTTTATCTTCTAAAAAATCAAAGGTATCTGCACAAAAACTTTTATGGTTAGTTAATTTATTCAGCTCAATATTTTTATCGGTAATTTCCATGGCAGGTTTTGATACATCTACCGAGTGGACTTCCTTTGCCCCTGCTGCACAAGCATAAACCGAAAACCCACCTGTGTAACAAAATGTATTTAGTACGGTTTTGTTTTTTGAGTAATGCGCCAGCAAAGCACGGTTCTCGCGTTGGTCAACAAAAAAACCGGTCTTCTGTCCTCTTTCCCAATCAATATAAAAAAGGTGTTTGTTTTCTTTTACTACGGTGTTACCTGTATCGCCTATCATAAAACCATTATGCAGGTTTTCGGTTAAATGTTTAGGCAGGGTTTCTTTACTCTTGTCGTAAATAGTTTTTAGTTTGCTGCCGTACACTTTTTTTAGCGCATGCGCTATGTGCTCTATATTACGATGCATACCAATGGTGTGGCATTGCACCACCAAATGTCCATCATAAAAATCAATAATTAAACCGGGTAAACCATCGGCTTCACCAAAAAACAAACGATACACATTGGTATTTTTATTATCTGTTAACTCAATAATACCACGAAATGTATAGGCAGTGTTAATTTTATTGAACCAAAAGGTTTCATCAATTTCAACTTCTTCAAACGAAATTATTCTAACTCTAATACTATTTTCTACCTGATAATGCCCAATACCTAAGAATTTTTTATCAGCCGAGTAAACACTAACTGTATCACCATCAACAGGTTTTCCTTCGGTACTTTTAATAGCGCCCGAAAACACCCAAGGGTGGCGGCGTAGCAAAGGAGTTTCTTTACCTTTATTTAAATAAATTTTTGTCATATTATTTGCAAAGATAGCATCATTAATTGCGTATCTTTGACAAATTTTTCACTCATGAACGCTCCCTATGCCCACAAATTTGTTGCCGAAGGTTTAACGTATGATGATGTGCTGCTTGTACCAGCTTATTCAGAAATACTGCCTCGTCAGGTTGAAACAAAATCTCAATTCACTAAAGAAATTACGCTTAACGCACCCATCGTTTCTGCAGCTATGGATACCGTTACTGAGCACCGAATGGCTATTGCTATGGCGCAAGAGGGCGGTATTGGTGTATTACATAAAAACATGAGTATTGAATTACAGGCTCAGGAAGTACGCCGTGTAAAACGTTCAGAAAGCGGTATGATTATGGACCCTGTAACCCTTTCTGAAAGTGCTACCATTGCTGATGCTTTGCTATTAATGCACGAAAATAAAATTGGCGGTATTCCGGTAGTTACACCAAACGGAACACTTGCAGGCATTGTTACTAATAGAGATTTACGTTTCGAAAAGAATCATAAACGCCCTATTCGCGAAATAATGACCCCGCGTGCGAATACAGTTGTTGCACAACAAGGCATCACACTTAAAAAAGCGGAAGAAATTTTACAACAACATAAAATAGAAAAATTACCTATTGTAGATAAGAACAACAAATTGGTTGGCTTAATTACTTACAAGGATATTATAAAAATTAAAGTCCACCCAAACGCCTGTAAAGATGAAATGGGACGCTTACGTGTAGCTGCCGCTTTAGGCGTTACAGCCGATACCATGCAACGTGCCGAAGCGCTTGTAAAAGCAGGTGTTGACGCCATGATTATTGATACTGCACACGGACACTCGAAAGGTGTTATTGATATGGTAAAGCTGGTTAAAAAGCAATTTAAGCATACACAAATTATTGCCGGTAATATTGCCACCGGAGAAGCCGCATTAGCTTTGGTTAAAGCTGGTGCAGATGGTGTAAAAGTGGGTATTGGTCCGGGTTCTATTTGTACTACACGTGTTATTGCAGGTGTGGGCGTTCCGCAATTATCAGCGGTGTTAGAAGTAGCACATGCCCTTAAAGGCAAAAATATACCGCTTATTGCTGATGGAGGCATTCGTTTTAGCGGAGATATTGTAAAAGCTATTGCCGCAGGCGCAGGCTCGGTTATGCTGGGTTCTTTATTTGCCGGTATGGACGAATCTCCAGGAGAAACCATTATTTACGAAGGCCGTAAATTCAAATCTTATCGTGGAATGGGTTCTATAGAGGCTATGCAAATGGGCTCTAAAGACCGCTACTTCCAGGATGTTGAAGATGATATTAAAAAATTAGTGCCTGAAGGGATTTCTGGTCGTGTTGCCTACAAAGGCAATGTATCTGAAATAATTTATCAATTAGTTGGTGGTTTACGAGCCGGTATGGGCTATTGCGGTGCTAAAGATATTAAGGCTTTACAACAGGCTAAGTTTATCCGCATCACACAATCAGGCATTACAGAAAGTCATCCGCACGATGTATTTATTACTCGTGAGGCTCCTAATTACAGTAGGAAGTAATAAGTGCTTTAATGAAAAAACTTTTAGCCCTATTTTTAATTTTCAATGTAGCTATTATAGCGCAGTCAAGTTTTGGAATTAAAATAAATGGCGGAGTAAGCAATATTTCTGATAAACTATACGATTCCTATCTTGAAAAACACACTAATTATTTTAAACCCTCAGGACAGGTTGGCTTTTTTTATAACCTACCCATAAGAACCCATGAAATTTTTGGTGTAGAATTACTTTTTACCCAAATAGAAAGTAAAGAGCAGATTGTAGATACATTTGGTACTGCCTATACAAATTATCCAAACGGAGCAATCCCTTTACTTTCCACCTACATTATTTCAAAACATATTTCTTATTTAAGTTTACCAGTACATTATGGTATAAACGTTAAAAAATTTACCTTTAACGTTGGTATGCAGTTTTCGGTAAGGCTTTTAAGTAGTGCACAAGAAGTTATACAAGACAGTTACACTAATAATGCATCAGGTTATGGCTTTGTTTTAATCCCAAGCACCACTACTTATAATTATAAAAGGTGGATTATTAAAGATGTTGATGTTGGCGAAACAGTTGGGATTATATACCACATAACAAATAAGTTTGCTATTGAGGGCAAGTATTATTACGGGTTCAATAACATTTATCCTAATAGTCGCAGAACAACACAGTGGAGAACACAACAAATGACGCTTGGATTGCGATACGCTTTTCTGACCACTAAGAAAAAAGAAGCCACTAAATAAATCTGACAATCCTATATTTTTTTCCAATTTTAAAATAATACGTATCTTTGTAAAAAACACACGTATCATGACTACCAAATTAACATTGACTGTAGAAAAGTCGATTATAGAAAAAGCTAAATCTTACGCAAGCCATACTGGCAGGAGCCTTTCTGAGTTAATTGAAAATTATTTAAAAACGATAACTCAGGAAAATAATACAGAAACAGCTTCTCCAAAACTCAAAAAAATTATTGGTTCGGTTAAACTTCCTAAAAACTTTGACGAAGAAAAAGAACTTCGTTCTTACTTAGAAAAAAAGCATTTATAATTCTATTAAATGAGAAAAATATTTGTTGATACCAATGTACTTGTTGATTTAATTGCCGACCGAAAACCTTTTAGTAAATTTGCCATAGAAATTTTTGAAAAAGCAGAAAGTAAAAAAATTAAACTTTTTACATCCTCGCATTCTATTGCTACCACGCATTATTTGCTAAAAAAATATATCGACGAAAAACAGTTAAGAGAAATATTTTATAGCTTGCTTGAGTATGTACAGATAATTGCCATTAATGAAGATGTTGTTAAAAAAGGATTAAAATCTAAACATAAGGATTTTGAAGATGCGCTTCAGATTATTTGTGCTTACACGATAGAAAAATTAGATTGTATTGTTACCAGGAATATTAAAGATTTTAAATCGGCTGAAATCCCTGTTTTAACGCCTGATGAATTAGTAAAAAGAATTTAACACTAAAAATAAGGTTTTTGTACCTTTGTAACATGGAAATTAAATTAGATACAATTGAGTCTGCCATCAACGATATAAAAGCCGGTAAACTGGTTATTGTAGTTGATGATGAAGACCGTGAAAATGAAGGTGATTTTATTACCGCAGCACGCAATGTTACTCCTGAGATTATAAACTTTATGGCTACGCATGGTCGTGGTTTAATATGCGCCC
>CAIXZI010000507.1 GCA_903923915.1 uncultured Bacteroidota bacterium | reverse complement strand
CGTTAATTTAATTTTATATCCTTTTTCAGAAGCATATTTAATATCATTGTCATGCAGCGTGGTTATGCCAATATTTAAAACATCTTCTTGTTTTATAACTAGTCCAAAAGCATGCAAGGCAATAATTACCGCTTTAAATTTGGCATCATAACCTTCTACATCATTAGTAGGATCTGTTTCGGCAAAGCCTTTATCCTGCGCTTGTTTCAACGCATCTGCGTATGACAATTTTTCACTGATGGTTTTAGTTAAGATGTAATTGGTTGTTCCGTTAAAAATACCGCTTACTTTTTCTAATTCTTCATTATCAAAATATTCTTCTAACGAACGGATAATAGGAATACTGCCGCAAGCAGAAGCTTCGTATAATAATGATACATTATGCTTTTGTTGCAAAGCATACAATTCTTCCAAATGAATAGCCAACATTTTTTTATTGGCAGTAACCACATGCTTGCCACGCTTTAAAGCTTCGCTAACAATATTAAAAGCTTCATCGGCATCATCAATCAACTCCACAATTACATCTATATCCGTATTGTTTAAAATCTCCCATTTATCATAGGTAATTAAATCTGCTGTTACGCTTCGCTGTTTGTTTTTATTCTTTACTGCAATTTTTACAATATCGGCCTTAAAGCCGGTACTGTTGTTTAGCACATAATACAAGCCTTGCCCCACGCAACCAAAGCCAAACAACCCAATTTTTAATTTCTTTGCCATATTTATTTATACTAAATGATTTATATTATTATTTGTTTTATTTTCCTGATAAAAGTCTGCTATAACTTTACTTATTTTTTTTGTTTCAATTAAAAAACCATCGTGCCCAAAATCAGAATCAATTTCGGCATACACCGCATTTTTAATATGCTTGGCTAAAAATTTTTGTTCAACTGTTGGAAACAAAACATCTGAAGCAACACTAATTACAAGTGTTTTAGCTTTAATTTGATTCAACGCGTATTCAATTTTTTCAGCTCTGTTTCGCGCCACATTATGACTATCCATAGCATCCAACAAGCGCACATACGAATAAGCATTAAACCTATTTACCAATTTTTCGCCCTGATAGCGTTGATAAGATGCTGCTGCATAATTGGTAGTTTTATCATGCGTATCATCTTTTTGTGTGCTTGTATAAGCCTCATAACCTCGGTAACTTAAAAGCGCTATACTTCTGGCAGCTGCCAAGCCCTTTCTTCCGCCATCTTCGGTGTTTGAGTAGTAAGTTCTATCAGCCTTAATGGCCAAGCGTTGCGATTCGTTAAAGGCTATGCCCCAAGGAGAATGCTGTGCATTAGTAGCAATTAAAATTAAATTATTTGTAACATTAGTATTTAATAAAGCCCACTCTTGTGCAATTTGTCCGCCTTGAGAGCCGCCAATAAGCGTATGTATTTTTTCAATTCCTAAATGATTTTTTAATAACTCCATACTGGCCGCAATATCTTTAATAGTTACTTGCGGAAAGTAATTAAACCAAGGTTGGTTTAAATCTTCATACCTACTTAATGGTCCTGTTGTACCATAGCACGAACCTAAATTATTAGCACAAATAATAAAATAATCTTGCGGATTAAATAAATCGTTTTTGCCAAACAAACCAGGCCACCAATCAAACACATTGCTGTTAGCGGTAAGTGCATGACATACCCAAATTACATTGCTGCGCGAGGCATTAAGTGTTCCAAAGGTTTGATAGGCAATATCCAAGCGAGGCAATGATTGCCCGCCTTCTAATTGGAAACGTTTGTTATAGGTATAAGTTTGTAAGCTCATTTTTTATTTTTTAATTATTGAAAACCGGTAACGAAAATATTATTTGTTTTCTTTCATATTGCGTTAAAATGTTTACATCGCTTACCAATCTATTGGTATGAGAAGCATTGGTATTTTGAAACACGGTGCCGCCTCTTTGTGCAAAGCCATAGGTAGCTTGCAGTTCTAAAAAATCGCGATGAGTATCGTCTCCAATTAAATTAATTGAATTTAGTTTTGCTGTTTTGGTTGGTTTATTTGGTTTCATTTCTTTAAATCTTTAATATTTTTATGATGATAAAATTTACGAAGCTGTTATTCCTTAAATTAGAATACAGCATTTTCCCGGGTATTTGCCCTGGTTAATTTTTCCGATAAAATTTTAAATGGAAAACTTAGCCTAGCACATGCTGCAACAGCAACACATACAAGACATCATAAAAGATGATTGAGAAACGAAAGCGTTAAACCCTTCTATTTGCTTTTTGTTTTTTGTTTTTGATGTTGTGTGTTTCATTTTCTTTTTTTTAATTTATTTTTCTCTGCTTTTCATCAGAGTAGGATTTGGCACCTGTTTTCCAATTCTGTTTTACCAGAACTTTTAGTTGGTTGCCAGTGGGTTAATGAGCCTATTCTCTCGCCACTTCTTAATAAATTAATCACACATAAGGGTAATTAATTCTGCTGCAAATGTAAAACATTTATTTTTACACTTCCAAATAATTTTTAAAAATTATTTTTTTTGAAGGTTTTTTCTAATAGTGTGTGGTCATTTTGAGCTTGTCGAATTGAAAATCACGAGCGCCAAAAAAAGCAATTAAATCATTCGTAAATATGTGCGCTGCCAACCCCAATCCTTCGACAGGCTCAGGATGACCGTTCTTGAATCTATTTTATTTCATTAACGTTCATTACCACCGCTTCTCCGCTGGTACAAACAAAACTGGGCGTGCCTTTTTGCTTAATAATGGTTTCGATAGTAGCGCGGTTTTTATCTTTAATAACATCTTTTACAATAAACTCTGCAATGTAGTCGGTATCAACATACATTGGTTTTAAAAAATTAAGGCTTTGCTTTAGGTAAATAGTTCCTTCGCCCGGAAACAATGTGCCAAATACTTTAGAAAATAAAGATGCACTTAACATGCCATGCATAATAGGGCGTTTAAATTGGGTTTTTGCAGCATAATCTGCATCAATATGCACAGGGTTTTTATCGCCTGTGGCATTAGCAAAAGCAATTACATCAGCTTGAGAAAAATTAAATTCGTACGAGTAGGTTTGTCCGGCTGTTATCATAAATTTATTAATTGTGTATTACAAACTTACTAATTGATTTTACTTTTAACAACAACTTTACACAAAAAGTTTACCATTATCTAAAAGCCATTTAGCTTTTAAAATAGCACCCACACTTATGGCATCGGTAATTTTACCTTGCATAACCCAATCAAAGGCTTCGTTTAAGTGCAATTTTTTTACTTGCAACACTTCGCTCTCCTCGGGTTCTGCCTCAGTAAAAGAAAGTCCGGTTGCTAAATAAACAATAGCTAACTCATCGGTAGCGCTGTTACTGGTATGCAAACGCATTAGTTCAATATATTTATCAGCAATAATACCGGTTTCTTCTTTTAGTTCTCTGCGGGCAGATTCAACCGGATCCATATCTAACTTGCCACCACCTTCGGTTATTTCCCAGCTATAAACATTGGTAGGATATCTAAACTGACCAACCAACCAAGTATTACAATCTTTATCTAAAGGTAAAACACCTATGGCTAAATTTTTAAAATGTACAACGCTATATACCGCATCATTCCCTGCAGGATTGATAACATCTCTTTTAGTAACTTTTATCCAAGCAGATTCATATACCAACTCATTCGTTTTAGTTACCCAAGGGTTTTCTTCTAAGGAATTAGGTTTATCCATACTTCTAATTTAACATTTAACATTTTGGTACTTATATCAGTACCAACTAATTTCTAACACAAAAGTACCATATTAAATAAGCAGGTACATGCCTAGGCACAAAAAAAGAGCCCTGCATTTGCAAGACTCTTTACTCGATAAAATTTATCTCTTAATTATTTATTACAACTTTTTTAATAGCTGTTTCTTTACCCGAAATTACGGTAATAAAATATACACCTGCAGTTTCAAGATGCAAAACAACTTTCTGTTCATTAGGTTTTGTTTCGTAAATAACATTACCCAACACATCACTTACTTTTAACGCATCTATTTTTCGCGAATTAGAAACCGTAACACTACCTATGCTAGGATTAGGATAAACCGTTAACTGACTAATATTACCTATTAACTGATTTACGCCCGCTACTCGGTTATTATTTTGATTGCTATGCGATCTTACTCTAGCAGTAAGTGTATTGTTATTGCCTGCAAGTCTTAATGTTGGATTGCAATTAAAACCTAAAGCATCTACACGCCAGTTGGCTAATGGATAACTAGCATAGTTTACATCATTTAATGTATTTGACGTGCCGGCTGTGCTTGCAATTTGCTGAAAATTACCTGTATTGTTATCATCGCGCATAAGCACATAATTGGTTACAGGGTTTGCTGTATTTTCAATAGTATAAATTGGGTTCCATAAGTATTGACCATTACCTACATCTACAATATAAATAGTATTATGATAATTGCTTAAAGCACTTTCATTACCGCAACTATCTATAGCAGATATTTTATAACGCTTAGTTGTTACATTAGGATTTACACCGTAATCATGAAATTCGCTTAAGCTATCAATACTAACCGAACCTATGTAGCTATATATATTAGTTAAATCTTCTCTATACATTTTAAAACCTACCACATCAGGGGTGGCAGCTGTTTTATCCCAAGTAATAATATTGTGCGTTGATAAAGAATCTACCGTTACCATACAAATTTGCACAGGTGTAGGAGGGCTTTTTAAATGAATAGTTACCGTGTCAGAATTTTCAGTACAACCATCTGCCTCAGTATAAGTAAAATAATAATTGCCCGATGTAGTTACATTAATAAATGAAGCAGCAGACCCACCTGGAGCCCAAACAATATTACCGCCAGTAGTGCCCATAGCCACTAAATTAGTGCTGCTATTTTGGCAAATGCTTGTGCTTCCTAAATGACTTACATGAGTTACCGGTAAATCGCAATATTTTAACGTAGCTATATCAAAATTATATCCGGTAGATTGCACATTACCAGCCATATAAATTCTTGGGTTGATGGTATTAGAAAAAGAAAGAGCAATACCTGCAGTATAATCGTTTCCATTACTTGCGCCATTATACTCTTGTTTCCAAATCAAATTACCTGTGGCGTCTATTTTAGCTAAAAGCATATTGCTATTTGTATTAGAAACACCATTAGTTTTACCGCCAACAAAAACAATTCCTGTGTTATCAACACTTACGCTTGCGCCTTCTTCATCCGTATTAGCTTTATCATAAATATATTCCCACTGTTTATTTCCGTTTATATCCCAAGCTTCGGTCAACATCATATTATCTGAAGTATTTGTAACCGTATAAGCGTATCCGGTAATATATATTTTACTATTCTTAACTTTAATGTCATTCATATACTGATAACGCGTATTAGATGCATTCTCTACTTTTACCCAAATAACATTTCCGCTTGTGCTAATTTTTGCAAGTATGGTTTGGTCTGTTACAGAACCAACCAACGTACCTTTGCCAACCAAATACAGAGCACCAGAGGCACGATCAAAAACAATTTTTACTGCAGAGTTATTGGTAAGCACAGAACTATCTAAGCCGCTAATTTTAGTTGACCATATTTTATTGCCGGCTAAATTATACTTCTGAATATAAATATGCTGACGATCAGTAACGCCGCCGTTATAATCAAATAAATCTCCTGCTACATATACGCCATTGTTATCTGTGGTAATACTAGTTGCATTAGCCTGTCGGTTAGCAGCAACGCTTGGCGTATTACTTAGTGCAGTTCCATTTCTTAAATAAATACCCAAATTAAAATCTGTAGAACCATTATTACCAGAACTTGCAAAGCTATTTTCGGCCGAATCTATTTTAAAGCAAGTTGGCTGGAACGACCAACCTGGTTTATTAGAAAAATTAGTAGTACCATCACTATAAAATTCTGTAATAGAAGTAGTATTATTACTATTATTATGTGAACAAAGAAATAAATTATTTAAGTTGCTTTTTTCAAAACCAACAACCTGATCGGCTCCATTATTGTCGTCAAAAGTTTCTTGCCAGTTTACAATCCCTTTATCAGAATATGAAGTAATAGATATATCGGTGTTGGTTAAGTTATTTATAACTCTGCCACAAGTAACAATTTGTTCGGCACCGCTTCCACTTGTTGGCATAGTTTGAATATTAAATGCTGTATTTTGCGAGCTTATAAAAAAGTCGTAGGTAATATCCCAATCTAATGTTGCGTTTGTATTTAATTTATACATAAGCACATCTAAATTAGTATATGTAAAAGCATTACTTGAACCTATTACGTAAGGATGCCCCGTATTATCCAAAAATATATTAGAAGATAAATCATACGCACCACCACCACCGCGTTGGTTATCATATTGTAAGGATGCAATAATATTTCCGTTAGCAGATGCTAATTTTTTATAATAAATATCGCCATCTGGATATCCTGCGTCAGAAATGATGTGTGCATTTCCATTAGCATCAATAGCCATATCATGCGGATCAAGAGAAGTTCCTGCTAAACTAAATTCTTTTTCCCAAATAGCAGATCCTGTATTATTAACCTTACCTGCAATAGTATAATTGTAATAAATTCCTGAAGTTGAAAATGCTGTAGCTAAGTAATAGAAATTGCTAAATGAAGCATCTGCAAATAACTGAACCCCTTTACCTCCTGTATGAGTAGGTGAGTTATAGCTATAGGTCCATGTTGGTACGTTACCTGTACTTCCAAATTTTGCCATATACATTGTGGCTTCATTTGCGTTGTCGTATATTGTTCCAAAAACTACAAACGAACCGGCAGGACCAGCTTTAATTTTCATTGCTTTATCAAAATACCCGCTTCCATTGGTTACTGAATCGGCTGCCGCACCATCTCTCCAGCAACCACGTAAAGGATAACCAGTATTGATGTCTAATACAGCTGCATAAAAGTCAGCATCAATGCCTGTAAATGCCTGGTAACCGCATACTAAAGGATGCCCATTATTATCAATGTCAATATCATTCATTTGGCCGTGAGGCCATAAAGTTTTTTCCCATAAAGAATGCCCTGTGTTAGCATCTAATTTAATGATTGCACTAGAGTCATTTTTGCTTCCTGTAAAATATAAATTGGTTGGGTTAGTATAATTATCTAAGGCAATGGCCGTAATGCTACCTGCAACCAAAACATTTGATTGCACATATTGCCATTGCTTTACACCACTTGCATTATATTTTACAACAAAAGGAACATTCATACCATTATAGTATGTAAGTCCACCCATATAAATATTTCCGGCCGCATCAGCTTTAACAACACTTCCATTGTCACCACTACTTTGTGGTCCATCCCAAATAATTCTTAAAAGTTCGTTTCCACTATTATCAAGCTTTAGCAAAAAGGCATCATTACTCGTAGTACCTGTAATTAAAAAATTACCGTTAGGGTCTTTCCACGAATTCTGGGTGTTATCATAGCCTGAAAGTTGACCGCTAACGCTTTTTTGCCACTGTAATGATGGCGTTTGGCCAAAAGCGCCAATAGCAATACTCGATAAGATTAATAGTATTTTTTTCATTTTCTTTTTTGTGTGGTTTAATTAATTTAATTCAAAGTTAGTGATATTTATTAAGTTGTTTATCAGGAAAACGTGTAGTTTTTGACGAAAACTAAACAAAACGCACCCATTTCTAGTTTAATAGACGATTTTATTTGCCTAAAGGTTGCCTGATTAATAAAAAATATTTACTACCCGTTTATTATTTAGCTTCTAAATACACATGGCCATCTCGCCAATTGTTTACGGCCAAATACCATGCATCTCTATAAGATGAATTACGAATAAGTTTAAAATTATTTTGAGAAAATGGATTATTTATTTTTTCAAATCTAAATGTGGCTGAGTTAGGTGTGCCATCGGCTCCATAAGTCCAGGTTTCAATTTGTTGTGTTTTATATGTTTTATTGGGCGGCCCAAAAATAATATAAATCATACCCATATCTGTTTTCCAACCCTCTATATGCGATGTAAAAAACGAATTAGCATCTTGTACACGATTATAATAGCGCTTAATTAATTCTTTAGCACGATCTTCTCCCCCACCCAGTGTCAACCAAAAATTATCAATAGCCACTTGCTT
>CAIXZI010000506.1 GCA_903923915.1 uncultured Bacteroidota bacterium | reverse complement strand
GTTATCAACAAATTTTCAAAAAATAAAAATGTTTAAAAGTGTACCTAAAATGTTAATTGAATAATTTGTGATACGAAGTTTTTTACGCTTGTTTTGTAGAACAGGAAGAAAGAAAATAAAGCGTTGATTTTAAACAAAAAGTTCTTTTTAAGATAAAATAACAACAAGCAATGGATGAATGGTAGAACTGTTCATTTTTTGTCTGACAAAATATAGAGAGTAAATAAATTTATGGCAAACGAACCCTTATTAACCGAGAACAAAGATCGCTTCGTTATCTTTCCAATTAAACATAACGACATTTGGCAAATGTACAAGCAAGCTGAAGCCAGCTTTTGGACAGCCGAAGAAATTGACCTTGCCTCTGACTTAACAGATTGGGAAACTAAATTAAATGCCGACGAAAAACATTTTATTAAACACGTATTAGCATTTTTTGCCGCAAGTGATGGTATCGTAAACGAAAATCTGGCTATTAACTTTTTAAATGAAGTACAATACCCTGAAGCCCGTTGTTTTTATGGCTTTCAGATAATGATGGAGAATATCCACTCAGAAACATATTCATTACTAATAGACACGTATATTAAAGATGTAGCTGAAAAAGACAGCTTGCTTCATGCCATTGATACCCTGCCTTGTGTAACTAAAAAAGCCGAATGGGCTTTACGTTGGATTTCAAAAGGATCTTTTGCAGAACGCTTAATTGCTTTTGCAGCTGTGGAAGGAATTTTCTTTTCAGGCTCATTTTGCTCTATTTTTTGGTTGAAAAAACGTGGCTTAATGCCGGGTTTAAGCTTCAGCAACGAGTTAATCTCTCGCGATGAAGGCCTACACTGCGATTTTGCCTGCTTATTATACAACCAATTAGAAAACAAATTATCGGTAGAAAACGTTACAGAAATTATCACAAATGCTGTTGTTATCGAAAAAGAATTTGTGTCAGACGCAATACCGGTAAGGCTTATAGGCATGAACGCCGATATGATGTGCCAATACATTGAGTTTTGTGCCGACAGATTGCTGGTAGCCCTTAATTGTCCTAAGTTTTACAATGCAACAAACCCATTCCCTTTTATGGAAATGCAGTCGTTGCAAGGTAAAACCAACTTCTTTGAAAAACGCGTTGCCGAGTACCAAAAGGCGGGCGTTATGAATAAGAACAACGAATCGAATAACGTCTTTAAGTTAGACGAAGACTTTTAACCCTTAATCGTAAAAGAAACTAAAGTAAACGAGGATAGCAGCCTCGTCGGGGCGTGTAGCCCCAAAAAACTGCGGATTAAAGTAATTAAAAAAGCATTGTTAATAGAATAAGAAAATTTAACATCAAAACCCTCAATGTCGAAGTAATTTGCAGTAAGGATTTTAAGTAAAAACAACAAAATTAAATAGAGATATGTTTGTAATAAAAAGAGATGGCACCCGCGAGTCAGTTAAGTTTGACAAAATCACCGCACGCGTACAAAAACTTTGCTACAGTTTAGAACCAACGCACGTTGAATCTATAAAGGTAGCTATGAAAGTTATTGAAGGATTATTTGATGGTGTTACAACTACCGAGTTAGATAACTTAGCTGCAGAAACCGCTGCGTCGTTAACTACCAATCATCCTGATTACGCAATTCTTGCATCGCGTATCGCAGTTTCTAACTTACATAAAAATACTACCAAGTCGTTTTCAAAAACAATGCACGATTTGTATTTATATGTAGATCCTAAAACAGGGCAACGTGCACAGCTTATTGCTGACGACGTTTACGAAATTATACAAGCAAATGCACAACAATTAGATTCTTCTATTATTTATGATAGAGATTTTGGTTACGATTATTTTGGTTTTAAAACATTAGAGCGCTCATACTTATTAAAGATGAATGGCAAAATTGCTGAGCGCCCTCAACACATGATTATGCGTGTGGCAGTTGGTATTCACAAAGAAGACATTGCAGCCGCTATTGAAACCTATAACCTAATGAGCGAACGTTGGTTTACACATGCTACACCAACTTTGTTTAACGCAGGTACACCAAAACCACAAATGAGCTCTTGCTTCCTTTTGCAAATGCAAGATGATAGCATTGATGGAATTTACAACACATTAAAACAATGTGCTAAGATTTCTCAAAGCGCAGGCGGTATTGGTATCAACATTCATAACGTACGCGCAACAGGTTCTTATATCAGAGGTACTAACGGTACATCAAACGGAATTATTCCAATGCTAAAAGTGTTTAACGAAACAGCTCGTTACGTTGATCAAGGCGGTGGAAAACGCAAAGGTTCTATTGCAGTTTATTTAGAGCCATGGCATGCAGATATCTATCATTTCTTAGACATCCGTAAAAACCACGGTAAAGAAGAAATGCGTGCACGTGATTTGTTTACTGCACTTTGGATTCCTGATTTATTTATGAAACGTGTGGAAGCAGAAGGTGTTTGGAGTTTAATGTGCCCTAACGAATGCCCTGGCTTAAGCGATTGCCACAGCGAAGCATTTGAAACACTTTATACCAAATACGAATCAGAAGGGAAATTCCGCACACAAATACCGGCTCGTGAATTATGGGCTGCTATCATCGAATCTCAAATCGAAACCGGCAATCCATACATGTTGTATAAAGATGCTGCTAACTCAAAATCAAACCAACAAAATTTAGGCACTATTAAATCGTCTAACTTATGTACTGAAATTATTGAGTACACAGCTGCTGACGAAGTTGCGGTTTGTAACTTAGCATCTATTGCATTACCTCGTTTTGTTGATTTAGAAAAAGGAGAATTTGATCACCAAAAATTATTTGAAGTAACTTACGTTGCTACCAAAAACTTAAACAAAGTAATTGACAGAAATTATTATCCGGTGCCTGAAGCGCGCAACAGCAACATGCGTCACCGTCCGGTTGGTTTAGGTGTACAAGGTTTGGCAGATGCATTTATCTTAATGCGTTACTCATTTGAAAGTGAAGAAGCACGCAAACTAAATGCAGAAATTTTTGAAACTATTTACTACGCAGCCTTAACAGCAAGTAAAGATTTAGCAAAAGTTGATGGCCACTACGAAACATACCCTGGCTCTCCTATCAGCAAAGGTATTTTTCAACAAGATATGTGGAATGTAACTCCAAGTCCACGTTGGGAATGGGATGTATTACGCGAAGAAATTAAGAAATACGGCGTACGTAACTCGTTATTAATGGCGCCAATGCCAACTGCATCTACGTCTCAAATATTAGGTAACAACGAGTGCTTTGAGCCATATACTTCAAACATTTATTCTCGTCGTGTATTAAGCGGAGAGTTTGTGGTAGTAAACAAACACTTACTAAAAGACTTAGTAAAACTTGGTTTATGGAACGATAATTTAAAAAACAAAATTATTGCAGCAAACGGTTCGGTACAAAATATTGCCGAAATACCTGAAAACATAAAAAGCATTTACAAAACAGTTTGGGAAATTAAACAACGTACTATTATAGATATGGCTGCAGATCGTGGTGCGTTTATCGACCAATCTCAATCATTAAACTTATTTATACAAGACGCCAACTTTGCAAAACTTTCTTCGGCACATTTCTATGCATGGAAAAAAGGTTTGAAAACAGGTATGTACTACTTGCGTACTAAAGCGGCTGCAGATGCTATTAAGTTTACAGTTGATCAAGGTGCTTTATTAGAAAAAGTAGCGGTACTTGGCAACGAAGACACTTTATTAATAGAACGCGGACAAGCACATTTATTATCTGAAGAAGAATTGCAGGCACAAATTAGCTGCTCTTTAGATAACCCGGATGCTTGCGAAGCCTGCGGATCTTAAGAGAAACAAGAAGGAAGACATAAGAAACAAGAAGCCACTCTATAAACGGGTGGCTTTTTTTGCATTATCTTACTGCTTTTGTAACGATAAACTAAAGTTAATTTCTTTATTTCCCCTACGCCATCTGCAAAATAATCCCGATTTTTGTTTAGCGATATAATAATGATGTTACAAATTTTAAAAGCAAAAATTCAACAACTTACTGTTACTGAAAGTTGTATTGATTACCCCGGCAGTATTTCTTTGCCTGACGAATTGTTGAAAGTATCGGGCATAAAACAGTTTGAGCTTGTGTATGTAAACAATAAAACAAACGGCAATCGCATTACTACTTACGCGGTTAGAAATAAGCAACAAGGTTTTGTATCTATAAATGGTGCGGCTTCTAAGCTTTTTACAAAGGGCGACATCATTCACGTATTGGCCTTTGCATACTTGAATGAAGAAGAGGCAGATACTTTTAAGCCCACACTTGTAATTACCGATAAAGAAAATAAGGTGATTGAAAGTAAGCCTTATACTATTGGATAAAGTATGGAGCTTGTTTTATTTTTAGTAATCCCCCT
>CAIXZI010000505.1 GCA_903923915.1 uncultured Bacteroidota bacterium | reverse complement strand
TCATAGCTATGTGACCACAGATAAAATCTATTGCATTTACAATGCGCCAAATGAAGAGATGGTGCGTGAACACGCAATGCAAGGAGGATTTCCTGCTAATTCAGTTAGTAAGGTTTCAACAATTATTGACCCAACAACAGCTGAATAAATGAACGCTGACGAACTGAAAAATTTACAAGCCCCAATTAAACAAAAGTATCGTGAACAACCTGATGTTGCAATCATCACTTTAAAAGCACAGGGGAAAGTTGGCGAAGGCATTTCGTGCAAAGTGGAAACAGGCAAAAAAATAGTTGAAGCGGGTCTTCATAAAGCAACAGGCGGCACAGGAATGTTGGCCTGTTCGGGCGATTTACTTTTAGAAGCATTGGTTGCTTGTGCAGGAGTTACACTCACTGCTGTTGCTACAGCCATTTCAGTTAATATAAAAGAAGGAACTGTAAAAGCCGAAGGCGATTTAGATTTTCGGGGGACTTTAGGAGTTTCAAAAGAAGCACCTGTAGGTTTCAAAAACATTCGCCTCTCCTTTATTCTTGACACAGATGCGTCCGAAGAACAAATGCAATCACTTGCAAAACTTACCGAAAGATATTGTGTGGTGTATCAGACATTAGCGAAAGGAGTTCAAGTGCAATCCACATTTAATAAACTTTGAATGTAATAAACACGAAGCACGACACGAAAGTAAAGCACTACTGATAACAGCGGTTTGGCGTAATGGCGGGTGACGTGCTTCGTATGAACATTTGTGCTAAAAATCCGCCACTACGCCAAGCAGCAAAACGTTAGCCGCAACCAATCGACAGGACAATCGTGACAAATAAGACAGACAATTAACTTTAAACAAAATGACAATGAAAAAAATAACGGTGACAATTATCTTGTTTGCGTGTTTCGCTTTGACAAGTTATTCGCAGACGCAGGACACGACAAAACATGACAAACAAAAACCTAAAGCGACGTATCAAGTTGGCTCATCAAAGGTGACAGTTTGGGAAAACAAACGACAAGGTAAAACTGGCGAGTTCATTGCAAAAAATTTTAAAGTAGAAAAAGTATATAAGAAAGGTGACGAGTGGAAAACGACAAATAGTTTTAATGAAAAGGAATTACTTGAACTAAAAGCAGCAATCGACAAGGCAATCGCAGAAGAAAGCGTTAAAACCAAAGCGACCGAAGAACCTAAATAGTTTTGAATTGGCGGCGGCTAACAGCAGTCTGAATTTCAAGCGGGCGAAGTTGGTAAACGAAAATTTGTATCTTTAACTTAAGTTTTGTGCTCGGTTGAGAGTTGGTCGTTTCAAAACCCGCTCGAAAATCAGGCTGCCAAACGTTATACCTAATGCGCCCTGACGACAAAATAATGTGACACTAAAAAATAAAGCGAAATGATGTTAAATTTATCACCCGACAACATACAAAGACGTTTATAAAATAGATATTATTTTTTATGAAAAGCATTAACGACCTTATAAAAACATTTGACTATAGTAACGCTCATGGCGAACTACTACAGCAAAAACTTATAAGTGAAGCAAATGGTCTTCCAATTATTTCAATGAAATTTCTTAAGGGAAGAGCCGTTTATAGATGCCGAAAACATGATTCAAATAGTGAAAAGAAAAGATTCTACTTTGAAAGTGACATTTCATATAGAAGAGATATACAAAACATAAAAAGTATTGGAAGGTGTAATTATTTCAACTCATCAAAATTCTATGGTTCTATAACTACAGAGGAACTAAAAAACGTCGGTTATACCGCATCTATCTTTGAGACAAGTAAACTTCCGCGAGATAATGAAGATGGGTATGAAATATATTCTATCGGTATGTGGACTGCCAATGAAGATATTGATTTACTTGAAATAAATTTATTAGAAGATGAAATAAATGAGAGCGAAAAAAATAGAGAAAGACAAACTGCTTTTGAAATACATAAAGAGAACTTGAATGACGACCAAAGAGCCTTTTATGAACTTATAGGTAAAGAAATGTCAAAAAAAGTAAAATCGAATGATAATGATAAATATTTAATTTCAGCATTAACATCTGAAATACTATTACAAACAGAAATTGGAATTGTTTATCCTTCGGTTCAAACGGAAAGTAAAGGTATGAATGTAGTTTTCAATCCAATAAATTTTGATAAATACTTTACATTGAAAAGAGTTTTAATTGGGGACTTTTTTAAATTCAAACAAGAATCATTGTTTCGGAACTTATTTATTTGTGAGGATGCAAGCATTTATCCGTTTAAATATGTTGAAGAAAAAAGCTATTTAACCGTACAACAAGTTATTGAGTTTTTTGCTGATAGAAATATTAGTAAGGACTATATTATATCTAAATTAATCGCCAAATAGTTTACATTTGATAACCAAAAAAATACCATGAAAAAAACAATTACAATTTTATGTTGCGTAATTTATTTAAATATAAATGCGCAAGTTTGCTTTCTTCCCTTTACTAACTATGGAGCAGGCACTACTCCTGTTTCAGTTACAAGCGCAGATTTTAATGGAGACGGCAAGCTCGATTTGGCAGTTGCTAATCTTTCCTCAAGCAACGTATCTGTTTTATTAGGTACGGGAACTGGTAGCTTTGGGAGCGCTACAATCTTCTCCGTAAACATCAGCCCTGAAGCGGTAATTAGTGCGGACTTTAACGGAGATAGTAAACAAGATTTGGCAGTTGCTAATAGCGGTTCAAACAAAGTGTCTGTACTATTAGGTACTGGTACAGGAAGTTTTGGAGCAGCTACTAACTTTTCAATAACTCCAGGCAATCAACTTTATTCAGTTATAAGCGCAG
>CAIXZI010000504.1 GCA_903923915.1 uncultured Bacteroidota bacterium | reverse complement strand
TCATTTTTAAAAGAAATTAATTCGGCATTTGTTTTTGCGTAACCTCCAAAGTGATAATCTTCAATAATTTTAAAGTTAGATTTCTCTGCATTATTTATCAATCTTTTAACTTCTTCATTAAGATAATCAGCTCCTTTTAAAGCACTAAACCCAATAGCTTGCTGATTGGGCTTTAATGTAGATGCAATTCCGGCTAATGTTCCACCACTTCCAACCGCAGTGCAGATATAATCAAAATCAATCGGTATATAATTTACAATTTCCTTGCAACCCCTTACAGCCAAAGCATTTGAGCCTCCTTCGGGCAATAAATAAAAATTACCAAATTTTTCTTGAAGTGTTTTGATAAAGTTCTTATCCGTTTTATTTCTGTATTCTGTGCGCGAAACAAAATGCAATTCAACTCCTTTTTCTTTGCAAAAATTTAACGTGTTGGAATACACTTTTGGTTCTTCTCCCCTAACAATAGCAATAATTGGCAATGGATTATTATTTACAGAAGCCGCCGCTGCCAGGTGATTACTCCATGCGCCGCCAAAAGTTAAAATCTTTTCAAAACCTTGTTTTTTTGCTTCCTCCAGGTTATATTTTAGTTTAAATAATTTGTTGCCACCAGCGTATAAGTCAATAGTATCAAGCCTTAACACGAATAAATTTATTTTATGAGATAACGTTAAATCATTCTCAATTTTCTGAAAGGGTATAGTTGCAGGCATCAATAACATTTTTTAAAATTACACAACCTAACAAATTTTGCTACTTTTAAACCGAAATAAATTAGAATAGTATTTTTGCACCATGAAATGCCGAGAGAGTAAATTTAAAAATCAGCTTTCGAGGCATACCATCTGGCAAAAAATAAAAAATAATATATTCAGATGATTAACCGAGTAGTTAAAAACGTAGATGAGGCAATTGCCGATGTAAAAGATGGTATGACCCTTATGGTGGGCGGTTTTGGATTGTGTGGCATACCCGAAAACAGTATTGCCGCCTTGGTTCGTAAAGGCGTAAAAAACCTTACTTGTATTAGCAATAATGCAGGTGTAGATGATTTTGGCTTAGGATTGTTATTGCAAACCAAGCAAATAAAAAAAATGATCTCTTCGTATGTGGGCGAAAATGCTGAATTTGAGCGTCAAATGCTTAGCGGAGAACTGGAAGTAGAACTTGTTCCTCAAGGCACTTTGGCTACACGTTGTATGGCTGCTGGTTATGGCATGCCCGTTATTTATACCCCTGCAGGCGTAGGTACCGAAGTAGCTATTGGAAAAGAAACACGAAAATTTTCTTTTCATGGCGTTGAAAAAGAATATTTGATGGAACATGCTTTTGAAGCAGATTTTGCCATTGTAAAAGCTTGGAAAGGTGATACGGCCGGTAATTTAATTTATCGTTCAACTGCCAGAAATTTTAACCCAATGATGGCTATGGCAGGCAAAATTACCATTGCTGAAGTAGAACATTTAGTTCCAGCCGGAGAACTTGATCCCGATCAAATTCATACGCCCGGAATATACGTACATCGCATTTTTCAGGGAAGTAATTATGAAAAACGAATTGAACAAAGAACAGTAAGAAAAAAATAAATATAAACGTCATTGCGAGAAAAGTAAAAATCTCCCAATAAATTATAACTAATAAAAAAAGAAAAATGGAATTATACTTAGACTCAGCAAACTTAAAAGAAATTGAAGAAGGTTTTAAACTTGGTTTTTTAGATGGATTAACTACTACCCCAACGTTTATGCAGCGTGAAGGCATTACCGATATTGACGGAACCATTGTGAAGTTGAGCAAAATTGTACCTGTTCTTCAAATTGAAGCATTAGGAGATACTGCCGAAGATATTTTAAAAGAAGCGCAACGTCAGCTTGCTTTAGGTTTAGATAAAAACAAAACTGTTTTTAAAATTCCGGTTTCTTTAGAAGGTGTGCGTGCGTGCAAAATGTTACGCAACGAAGGTTTATTAGTTAACGTGCATTTGGTTTACACCTTGCAACAAGCCTACATGGCTATGCAAGCAGGCGCTACGTATGTTTGTCCGTTAGTTGGTCGTTTACAAGACCAAGGGCATGATGCTTTAACTTTGGTAGAACAATGTGTTGATGCAGTTGATTATTATGGCTACGATACAAAAATAATGTTCTCTTCTGTTAGAACAGTTGAACACGTTAGAAATGCTATAAACATTGGTGTTCATACTATTACCGTTCCATTAAAAATA
>CAIXZI010000503.1 GCA_903923915.1 uncultured Bacteroidota bacterium | reverse complement strand
GTTAAAAACAATTAACATGCCTACAATGACAAGTAATCTGGCAGTTACAACTTCAAGCACCAATGCTTTACCGGCAGAATTTCATATTATTTGCGATTACGGAGTGCTTTTAAACAATATAAACTTTAAAACACAAACAACGGCATCTCCCTTTGGCACAAGCGTAGAGCAAGCT
Source organism: uncultured Bacteroidota bacterium (assembly GCA_903923915.1). Lineage (GTDB taxonomy): Bacteria > Bacteroidota > Bacteroidia > B-17B0 > Aurantibacillaceae > PALSA-968. The sequence continues at coordinate 3,239 of CAIXZI010000503.1, read as the reverse complement.
ACAGCTCAACAAATTTGGAATAATTTACCCAATATATTTAGCTACGAAATGTAAGTATGTACTTAATTACAAAACATAAGAAGCAGGTATTTGCAGTCCTATTATTGGTGGCAAGTGCTTGCTTTTTTTCTTGTAAAAAATCAACAGCTACAGCAACTCCATTGCCATCTCAACCATTACCGGATGTGGTTTCTTTTAGTAACCATATCATTCCAATATTTAATACTTCATGTGTTTCGGGTGGTTGTCATAGCGGTGGCTCTGCTGCTGCAGGTTTAAATTTATCAGTAAACGTTGCCTACACTCAATTATTTACAAAACACGAAATAGATACAGTTAATGTTAATTCAAGCCAGTTATATACCGAAGTCGCATCGGGTGCTATGCCCAAAGGTACAAGTAAATTAAGCGATTATAACATTAGTTTGATACAAAAATGGATTCAGCAAAAGGCTAAAAACAATTAATGAAAGTTATAGGTAAGTATATGTTTGTTTTACTACTACTTGTTGGAATTGTTCTTCAAAGTAGCAGCAAACTAATTATTCTTATTAACTTTCAAATAAACAAAGAGTATATTTCAAAAAATCTGTGCGTTCAAAAAAACATTAAAGGTAATTGTTGTAAAGGAAGTTGCCATTTAAAAAAAGAACTTAAAGAAGACGATAAAAAACAAGAAAATCCAACTTCTTCCTTAAAAGATAAAAATGAAACGCAACTATTTTATCAAACAATTAATGCTTTTAAAATCTATTCCTCTAATTTTGAATTAACAGGGTTAACACCATATATAGACAAATACAGTTCTATTACTATAGATATAATTGCTCCTCCACCAAAGGCTTAATAATTTTTAATTCAAGCATTACAAATTAAATGGGTGTATAAATTATGCCTACTGTTTTGCTTTATATCAATAAGTTTTTAATTAGTAATTATAAAAAATAAAATAATGTTTAAAAAAAATATAAAAAGTGCATATATCATTTTAGCGGCCAGGGCCATTGTATCTTGTAAAAAATCAACCGATACGCAACCTACGCCCACACCAGCCAGTCAAACACAAGACTTATCGTTAAATATGACGAGTGTTGCGGACAACAATAGTATTAACTACACATCCATATTTACAACTGATGCTGGAGCAAGGTACACTATTACAGGTTTTAGGTATTATGTGTCAAATATCAGATTAGTAAAACAAGACGGAACAGAGTACCCTATTGCAAATAAATATTTACTTGTAAATCCGGCTGTAGCAAGTTATGATTTAGGTCAAGTACCCGTTGGAAACTATAAGGGTATTCGTTTTAACGTAGGAGTAGATTCTGTAACCAATCATAAAGACCCAACAATATACCCGTCAACAAATCCATTGGCAATTCAAAGCCCGGGCATACATTGGGATTGGAACTCAGGCTACATTTTTTTAATGTTTGAAGGCACCTGCGATACTACCGCAGGAAATACAGATGTTTTAAATATGATGGGTGGATTTAACCATGATTTGTTTTTTCATATTGGTATGGATATGTTATATACTCCGGTTGATCTTAGCAACAGTTCTTTTACAATAAACTCTTCAAGTGCAGCTACACTTAAAATACAGGCTAACCTTAACAAGCTGTTTACGAGTGTTAATATTAAAACAGAAAATGAGTCGCATACAATGGGCAGCGTGCCGCTTGCAACAAAAGTGGCAGGAAATATACCAACCATGTTTAGCATTTTACCATGATAAAAAAATATAACTCTTACAGGCAATTCAAACTCTTGTCTGTAAGAGTTTTTTTACAAAGCAGTTTGTTTCTTTTTATTTGTATGATAAATATTTCATGCAAAAAAGATGTACCTATTAACTTACAAGAAATAAATACTAAACCTTATGTTTTAAATATTCCTAATGGTTTTCCGTACCCCGATATTCCAAGCGATAATCCATTAACACAAGATAAAATAAATTTAGGTAAGCAACTTTTTTTCGATCCCATTCTTTCAAGAGATAGCACCGTAGCTTGCGGCTCTTGCCATCAGCCAAATAAAAATTTTACCGATAATTTAACTATTAGCGTTGGTATAAATGGAAGGATAGGAACAAGAAATGCACCCTCTTTGATGAACATTGCGTACGCACCTTATTTGTTTTGGGACGGTGGCAATCCTACTTTAGAACAACAAGTTTTTGGGCCCATTAATAACCATAATGAAATGGATTATGATGTTAATAAAATAGTTACCCGATTGTTGAGACACCCAACCTATCCTGCACTTTTTCAAAAAGCATTTAAAGAACCTCCAAGCGTTTTTGCGCTTACACGCGCCATTGCTTGCTACGAAAGAATATTGCTTAGTGCCAATTCTCGATTTGATGATTACCTGATGAATAATGATACGAATGCGCTTACTACTTCAGAAAAAAAAGGTTTTGCAATTTTTACAGGCGAAAAAGGAGATTGTTTTCATTGTCATGCCGAATATAATTTTACAGATTATAGCTTTCGTAACAATGGCTTGTATAGTATTTACGCAGATTCTGGGAGGGCAAGAATTACACAAAAACCATCAGATTATGGTAAATTTAAAGTGCCGTCTTTACGTAATATAGAAAAAACTGCGCCCTATATGCATGATGGTAGTTTGGCAACCCTTGCTGATGTGGTAAATCATTACAATACGGGTGGCAAACCAAGTGCCACAAAAGATTTTCTTATTAAACCTTTAAACTTGACCATACAAGAACAACAAGATTTGGTTAACTTTCTAAAATGTCTTACCGATAAATAGTATTAAAATAAACTGATACGTATCGAAGACTTAGTGATAAATTTTAACTCAAAATGTAATATCTTTGAGGGTAGAATTTATAATTGAAAAATTTAAAAAGAATAATAAGCAGTGCTTTTTGCATTATAGCTCTTGCGGGAGTTATGGCTTTTAAACCATCTCCAAAAACTCAGGTACATATTCAGTTTACTAATTATGTTGGTAATACTATACTGCAATTAGATTCTACCTATAAAAATGACTTAGGCCAAATATTTAAAGTGGCGAATTTTAAATATTACATAAGCAATATCTGTTTTAAAAATGCTAGTGGAAAGAATTACGTTATACAAGATTATTTTTTGGTAAATGAACTTGAGGAGGAAACAAAACAAATTACTTTAAATAATGTTCCGGAAGGAAGTTATACTTCCATAGAATTTATGATAGGTGTGGATAGTTTACATAATTGTAGC
>CAIXZI010000502.1 GCA_903923915.1 uncultured Bacteroidota bacterium | reverse complement strand
GAAATTTTTCAATTTTCACCGAACTGCTATCTAGACCAAAAGCGCGCGATTCAGCAATACTAAATTTACGCAAGAAGAAATAAATATCTAAAATAATTTTCTCTCTCCACGGCAACTCATTGTCATACGACAAGAATTTTTCTGTAAGTACAAATTTAAAATCTCCAATTACATTATTTCTGTTAAGCGATTCATACCGACTAGTAATATCAACTTCATTAGTTTTAACTAAGTCTTGCACTACCTTTCTAAACATTACATTTATTTTTGGAGCAACCCTAAAACCTAATTTAAAATCAACGCGTATTACATCGTCTTTCATAATTTCATGTACACGATATTCCATTCTATATGGTTCATCAACCACATCTACGTGTACAAACCAATATAAATCGGCACGCTTAGGGCGCTTTTGTAAAATAGAATAAATCACTTTCGATTCTATTTCATCTATATGTCCGGCACTAGTCATGTAAACCAAATGTGTTGCATATTTTGGTATGGTTAAATCTCTGCTTAGTTCAGCCAATACATGTTTGTATTTATCAACCTTAACAAATTCCGTATAACGACTTCCAATTTTTTTAGCCGAGTGCCATACTGCCATTATAAATATTAAAACCGATGCAATCAATAAAGTTACATATCCGCCATGCATAAACTTAGCTAAGTTGGCGTATAAAAAACTAAGTTCTATCAGCATGTAAACACTAATTACCATAATAGCCAAAAAGTGATTGTATTTTTTCATCCACATGTAGTGAAAGAGTAGCAGGGTAGTCATTAACATACAGACTATAATTGATAAGCCATAAGCGGCATCCATATTAGCCGATTCTCTAAACTTAAGCACCACCATAATACAGCCTGCTAATAATAACCAGTTGATAGATGGAATATAAAGTTGGCCGCGTAATTCGGTTGGATATTTCACCAATGCTTTTGGCCAAAGGTTTAAACGCATGGCTTCATTAATTAAGGTATATGCACCGCTAATTAAGGCTTGCGAAGCAATTACAGCAGATACCGTTGCAATACCAATGCCAATAGGAAGAAATTTCTCAGGCATGATTAAATAGAATGGGTTGACAGAAGCTCCGCCAATTTCGGCAAGTGTTTGTCCGTGGTGTTGAATTAAAAAAGCACCTTGCCCAAAGTAATTAAGCACTAACATACTTTTTACAAATATCCAGCTTACGCGTATGTTGTTACGCCCGCAATGCCCCATATCAGAGTAAAGAGCTTCTGCCCCGGTAGTACAAAGAAACACAGCACCTAACACAAAAAAACCTTCGTGGTGTATAGATAGCAAATGAATAGCGTAATAAGGATTAAAAGCTTTTAATACACCTACATTAGTAACAAGTTGCATCAAGCCCAATACGCCCAGCATTAAAAACCAAGTAAGCATCATGGGCCCAAAAAAACGGCCTAAAAATTTTGTGCCAAATTGTTGTATAGAAAACAACCCAATTAAAATACCAATAACAATAGGTACGGTATCTATATCGGGTTTAAAGGCTCGCAACCCCTCAACTGCTGAGGCTATTGAGATGGGTGGTGTAATAATTCCATCGGCTAACAAAGCACTACCGCCAATAATAGCTGGCGCAAGTAACCATTTAACTTTAAATCTACGTACTAATGCGTATAATGCAAAAATTCCTCCCTCGCCTTTGTTATCAGCTTTAAGGGTTAAAAAAACATACTTTAAAGTGGTTTGTAAAGTTAGTGTCCAAAAGATACAAGATATACCACCAAGTATTATATCGGTTTGAATGGCTTCATTACCAATAATGGCGTTCATTACGTACAGGGGAGATGTACCTATATCGCCATAAATAATGCCTAAAGTAACTAAAAGACCGCCCAGTGAAACTTTGTTGATGTGGTCGGTATGTGTTGTGCTCACAGTGGAGTTAATTTTTCAGGCACAAAGGTAGATAAAAAAGTATGCTGTATGTTTTTTAAAGAAATTATTTTAGAAGTTAGAATGAGTTTAAATAAAAAACCCTCGCCAAATGAATGGCAAGGGTTTTAAAATTATTGAGTACTAAATTATTTAGTAACGATAAATTTGCTAAACATTTTAGTTCCGTTAGCGTTAATAGAATACATGTAAGAACCTGCTTCTAAGTTTGATAAATCAACAGAGATAGCGTTTTTACCAGTAGCAAAAGTTTCGTTGTTTTTAATTGATTTTACAACTTTACCAGTAACATCATAAATTTCGATTTCAACTTTAGAAGGTTTTTCTACAGAGAAATTGATGTTAATTGAGTTGCTTGCAGGGTTTGGAGATGCTGCAAAAAGGCTTAAATTTCCTTTAGTAACTGCGTTAACACCTACAGAGTTGATGTTAATTACGGGAAAAATAAGTAGATCTAAATCTGCAGCTTGGCTACCACCAAATAAAGTGCGAGTGTAATACCAGCTTGTGTTAATCTTTAAAAGTGATAAGCTATCAACAGAAGAGCAACCTTGTTGAGTGCTTACAACAGCTAAAGTATCAGCATCTGTACCACCAAAAGCAGGGATAGTAACTACAGCAAAAAAGTTACATGCTGCTGTAAAACTAACCGGAGTAGCAAAATGATATGTATTGAAACCAGCTGTAGTTAAAGCTGACATAGCTAAAGTAGCACTTGTGCCTGCTGCTGCTGCTGCTGGTTTGTGAGTAGATGTGTTTTCAGCGTAAATTTTTGCAGTTGTTGTAACAGTACCACCTTTTGCAACGGCAGCAATCATTAATACATCTGTAACACTTGCAGCGCCGGTAATGTTGTATTTTTCAGCAACTGCTGTAACAGTAGCACCTGCAGAAGGGAAAATACCCGTACCAAAAATAAAACCAGAATCTTGAGGAGCAACAGCATCCCAACCATAATAAGTTATACTTTGACCACAAAGACTATCTGCAACAGAAGACGGGATAAGCGTATCGATTGTTACAGTTTGTGTTTTAGACGCCCAATTCAAATTAGTGCTAAACGCTTTTTTATGAATTGATGTTGATTTAAGTTGTTGTGCATTACCAGCAAAAGCTGCAATGGCTAATCCTAATGTAAATAGTTTTTTAATCATTTTTATGTTTTTATATTTTGGAGTCAAATATATAAAAATTACTTAAAATATTTAAATAACCGATAAATAAAAACCCCATTCTTTTACAAGAATGGGGTTTTAAATAGAGGATTAACCTTATAAAATAGGCTAATAGACCTATAACTAGTTTGTTTTAATTATTTTACCAACTGTTAAAGTGCTATTTTGCATAATTTGTACACTATAAACACCATTACTTAGGTTACTGATATCAATTGTGTTAGTACCGTTAGCAATTTCTTTAGTAGCTACATTTTGGCCCATCATATTATAAATTTCAACT
>CAIXZI010000501.1 GCA_903923915.1 uncultured Bacteroidota bacterium | reverse complement strand
TTGATAGATTATATCAATACTTCCAAGATAATAAATCACAACTAATAACCCAAAGTGATGAAGATAAATATTTATTTAATGAACGATTAGTTTATTCAATTAATCAATCATTTCAATTATTTACTGCAACATCACAAATGGACGCTTTTTTTATGAGAGACAAATTAGGTTTTGAGAATATCAAGTGGATAATTGAAACCAAGAAAAAAAGTCCCGTAATTTATTGGGCTCATAATTCTCACGTTCTGAAAAAAGAATTGTTTTTCCCAACCTTTATAACAACAGGTAATTATCTGTATAATGAATACAAGCAAGATTATTTAGCAATTGGGTCTGTTTTCTATGAAGGTACTGTTAGAGCTATTCGCGACGAAAAAAAACCAGCGTATGAAGCCATAGAATTGCCAAAAGCAGACAGTCTAAGTGCAGAAACATTTTTCTCAAAACAACAAGCAGAGAATTTTTTTCTAAATATTCAACAAGCAATGAAACAAAAAGACTGGAATAAAATTTTAACAGACACAACTTCTATTAGAAGTATTGGCTCTGCTTATGAACCAAACACAGAAGGGAGGAATTACCGAAAAACAATTTTCTGTCAACAGTATGACTTGATATTCTTCATTAGAAAGAGTAGTATTCCGACAGAGAATAAATAAAAAACGAACGCACAACAGCACCTAAAACTTATGCGGGCGACATCAAAGCATTTGCAAAAGCGGTCGCTTCGCGAAAGACATTTATTTTGCTTTGCAAATGCATAGAAACATAGTATCTTTATTTAAACGTTTCGTTAGACGAGTGTTCCAAAACCGCACAAGTTCTAGCTGCAAAACGTTAGCAACAATTGCAGGTGACAATGGACAGTAATTATTTCAAAGACTTTGAAATCGTAATAGCAAGTGACGTGCATGACCGTGACGGCATTGGAATTGAAATATCCAAAGGCGACAATTTATTAATTGAAATTTTTCGGGACGACACCGACAAAACATTTACAGTGACCTTTTTTCAAAAAAGTTTATCAATGGAATTTGTGGAAAAGGCTATCGAATTATTTAAAAAAGAAATTCCGCAGACATTTATAGATTAAGTAGTGTATGAATTTTTACGGCAGACACTTAAACTGTGTGTAATATTTCTGCTGCAAAAGTTGCTAACAGCAAGCAATACCCAATGGCGGCGGAGTTGGTAAAAGAAAGTTTATCAAGCAAGCACTTTTTCATAAGCCCTTCGGGCAGAGCCTCTAAAATAAACTTCACCGCAATAGGTATAGTGTAGTTTATCCATAATTTTTAGCATGGGTGTATTATCAAAATTGGTATCTACTTTTATGCTAAACACTTTTTTGTTCATACATAAATCTTCCATTAGTTTAAAAAACTTAGTTGCCATGCCTTTACCTTTAACTTGTTTAGATGTGGCCACGCGGTGTATTACTGCATAAGCACCATGGCTTAGCCACTTGCCTTCAATAACTTCGTAAGCGGGTTCTATATCAAAAATAATGGCGGCATAAGCCAATATAACTTCGTTTTCTACCAGTACATAACCAACGCCATTTTCAATATCATCTTTAACAGTAGTCTCATTAGGGTAACCATCTTGCCACTGTTTGCTGCCATCTTGTTTGCGTTGTTCAATAGCATCTTGCAAAATGGCCCAAATAACAGGCACTTCAGTTGCCTGTGCCTTTCGTATAATCAGTTGCTCTTGGCTGTTATTCATATTTAGGGCTAACAAAAAAGTCGGCTATTAACCGACTTTCTTAATGCGTATATTTTTAACTACTTTTTACTTTGCTTAAAGCCAATCAGCAATACCGCGCAGCCCGATCCGCTGTTGGTTGGGTCAAGCTTAGCTTCAATAATTACCTCTACAGTAGATTTTACTTTAAAATCCCAATAAGGTGCATTTTTAAAATCTTTATTGGTAAAAATAATATTGTGGTCTTGGTCGTAAATATTAAAAATAAGGTTGCCATCTGTTAATCCACTGCAAGCTGCTAAACGGTAAACCGTTTCGCCAAAAAAAGTTGTTTTAAATTCAGCGGTTTCATCAGGGTTTAGTAATAAAGAGCGGTATTGTTGTCCGTCTGATATAAAGCTAGATATAATATGCTTAGCGCAAACGCTGGCAATGGTATCGCACTGTGCGGTGGCTTTAAACGGGTTTCCAATTAAAAACAGGGCTACTAATAAGGTACTGGCTAAAATCTTTTTCATCTTGTACTAAGCTTTTACAGGGTTTACAATTTTTTTGCGGATAGATTCTACTTTGGTAGTTATTAAATCTAACTGCTCTTTGGTAAAAACCACATCCGTATGACTATTAATAGTAGTTGTTTTGGTAGCCGCATCTGTTTCAGATTTTTCTGATACAAATTTGTATTCTATCCCATCATATACTTTGCTTAAATCTTTCAATTCATCAATCAAACCTGCATAATCGCCTTTGGTTTCGTACTGAGAAAGTAGTTTTATAATACTATTAAGCGCTCTTTTTTGATCTGCAATACGGCGTTTAATTTCTTCGTTACTTTTAGTTTTATTTACGCTAATGGCAAAGTTTAAGCTCTCAATCCATCCGCCTACTAAAATTAAACCGCTTATATCATTACGTTTATTTTCTTTCAAAAAAGCATCGCCTTCGCGGTAAGCAAGTCCAACCAACACCATCATAGAATCTTTGTTCGACATATTTTCCTGAAAACGTTTCATGGTTTCTACACCAAAAGCGCTAGATAAGCCAAGCTCGTCAGATAATTTTTTTACCGAAGACAAGTACACAATAGCATCTTGCGTTTTGCTGTACATGCTTACATAGCCAAAGTCTGCCCCGTAAATACCTAAGTTTAGCGCTTTAGAGTAATCTGTAGCATACTGACTTAAATTTTCTTTCGAGTTAAGAATGGTTTTGTCATACGGCGCACCCGCACTTTGTATAAGCATAGCAGTTTGTAACGGAGACGGAATACTAAACATCTCGCCGCCAATGTTTATAACCCCTGCAGATACAGCTTTTGAGGTGTCTTCTTTAATATCTTCGGTGCTTTCGGCTTTTTTTTCACCACCACCGCAAGAGGTAGTTATTAGCAAACTCAGCGAAAAAATCACATAAGTAGCTATTTTAAATAGTTTGGTCATATTTTTTACTTTACTAACAGACAAAGAAACAAAATAATTTCAAAATCGTAAAAATATCCTTCATTAATAATTAACAATGGTTTTGGGCGTTCCGGCGCATTTACCACGCAGAACTTCCCTAAATCCGCCGTCGGGTTTTACGCGCTGCACGGCAGCTTGCTGCAACCCCTAACGCAAATACAAAATCAACTCAAATTTTAGGCTTTTTTCAAGCAAATATGCTTAATTTCGCTAAAAATTAATTCAAATGTTTGATAGTTTAAGTGAGAAGCTGGACAGGGCCTTTAAAGTTTTAAAAGGCCAAGGAAAAATTACCGAAATAAACGTTGCCGAAACCTTAAAAGAGGTTCGTAAAGCATTATTAGATGCCGATGTTAACTACAAAGTAGCTAAACAATTTACAGATACCATTAAAGAAAAAGCACTTGGGCAACAAGTGTTAACATCCATTTCGCCCGGACAATTATTAATTAAAATTACCCACGATGAGCTAACCCAATTAATGGGTGGCGAAACCGCCGATATTAAATTAGAAAGCAACCCAACCATTATATTAATGAGTGGTTTGCAAGGTTCGGGTAAAACAACCTTTTCGGGTAAACTGGCCAATCACTTAAAAACAAAACGTGGTAAAAAACCTTTGTTAATTGCTTGTGATGTTTATCGTCCGGCAGCCGTAAACCAATTACATGTTTTAGGTGAGCAAATTGGCGTTGAGGTTTTTTCTGATAAAGATAGTACAGATGTTATTTCTATTGCAAAACGTGGTATTGCACAGGCAAAAGAAAATGGCAACACGGTTGTTATTATAGATACTGCAGGTCGTTTAGCGGTTGATGAGGCCATGATGAACGAGATTGCCGCCTTGAAAAAAGAGATTAAACCAAACGAAATTTTGTTTGTGGTTGACTCTATGACGGGGCAAGATGCTGTAAACACAGCCAAAGCCTTTAACGATCGTTTAGATTTTGATGGCGTTGTACTTACCAAATTAGATGGCGATACCCGTGGTGGTGCAGCTCTTTCAATCAAATCGGTAGTTAATAAACCTATTAAGTTTGTTGGTACCGGAGAGAAGATGGATGCTATTGATGTGTTCCATCCAACGCGTATGTCTGATAGAATATTGGGCATGGGCGATGTGGTTACCTTAGTTGAAAAAGCCCAAGAACAATACAACGAAGAAGAAGCCCGCAAACTATCTAAAAAAATCGCTCAAAATAAATTTGATTTTAATGACTTCTTAAGTCAGTTAAACCAAATTAAAAAAATGGGTAACATTAAAGATTTGGTTGGTATGATACCCGGTGTGGGCAAAGCCATGAAAGATGTTGATATTAAAGATGATGCCTTTAAACACATCGAAGCCATCATTCAATCTATGACACCGGCAGAGCGCGAAAAACCTGAATTGATAAATGGTAGTCGCCGTGCACGTATTGCAAAAGGCAGCGGACAATCTATTCAGGAAATAAACAAACTAATGAAACAGTTTGAAGAAACCCGCAAAATGATGCGCATGATGCAGGATAAAGGCGCCATGATGAAGATGATGAAAAATATGCCTAAAATGCCGGGAATGAAGTAATACCTTTTGTCTTTGCGAGGCACGAAGCAATCGCTATAACAAACAGGAGATTGCCGCGCTTCGCTCGCAATGACAGTAACACGAGAGAAAATATAATGACAAGACAAGAATTAATATCTCAAATAAAAAGTAAAAAAAGTTTTCTGTGCGTGGGTTTAGACCCTGATATGGAAAAATTACCCAAACATCTTTTACAAGAAGAAGATGCTATTTTCTCTTTCAACAAAGCTATAATAGATGCTACCCATCAATATTGTGTTTCCTATAAACCAAACTCAGCTTTTTATGAAGCCCATGGTGTAAAAGGCTTTCAGAGTCTGGTAAAAACTATAGATTATATAAAAACAAATTACCCAAATCATTTTATTATTGCAGATGCCAAGCGCGGCGATATTGGCAACACATCAAGTATGTATGCCCGTGCCTTTTTTAGTGAAATGAAAGCTGATGCCATTACCGTTGCACCTTACATGGGTAGTGATTCAGTTAAGCCATTTTTAACGTATAAAGATAAATGGGTTGTTTTACTTGCTTTAACCAGTAATGAAGGGGCTTTTAATTTTCAAACACAGCGAATAACACATTTAGATACTCAAAAGGAAATTCATTTGTACGAAGAGGTTTTAAAAACATCTAAGCAATGGGGTACGGATGAAAATATGATGTACGTTATTGGTGCTACCAAAGCCCAGTGGCTTGAAGAAGTTAGAAAAATTGTACCCAATCATTTTTTATTAATACCGGGAGTAGGCGCACAAGGCGGCAGTTTAGAAGAAGTTTGTAAATATGGTTTAACCAAAGATATTGGCTTACTTATAAACTCATCTCGCCAAATTATTTATGCTTCTAACAAAGAAGATTTTGCGCAAGCTGCTGCTAAAGAAGCTGAAAGATTGCAGCAGGAGATGGTTAAATTTTTTTAGAAAAAAGTCAAATTTAGTTAATAGACTTCTTTGGATAATAGTATTTAGTTATGTTGAGCTTGTTGAAATATTTGCGCAGCCAGCCCATATCCTTCGACAAGCTCAGGATGACTCCTGCTCTTTTTACATAAAAAAGTATTTTCTTAAGAAGTCTAATATTGTATTTGCGTTAGGGATTGCAGCGAAAATCCTTTTAGGTAATCCTAAAAGATTGAAGTGAAAAGCCCGACGGCGCATGAGATTGCCTCGTTCCTCGCAATGACGAAATGCGCCTGAACGCCCTAATTCATTAGCAATGTAAAGATAGAATTACTTATACAACCAATCTTCGGGGTTAAGTATTTTTTGTCCTTTCCAGATTTGGAAATTGATAACGTTACGGTTCTCGTCATCATTAAAAGCAATAGTACCAATGTTTTGTTTAAGGGCAATTTTATCACCCGATTTTACCAGCACTTCATCTAAGTTAGAATATACGCTTAAATAATCGCCATGACGAATAATAACAATTTTGCCAATGCCCGGCACAGTGGTAACACCTGTAACCACGCCTTCGAAAACAGCACGCGCCTGCTGACCTTTAGCTGCCGAAATTTCAACACCATTGTTATTAATCATAAAGCCCTTAATGGTAGGATGCTCTTGCTCGCCAAAGCCAATAGTAATTACACCTTTTGCAACGGGCCAAGGCAATTTACCTTTGTTAGACGAAAAATCGGTTGATAGTTGTTCGGCCTCTTTTGTTTCAGCCATCTCAGCTGCATCTGCTTTTGCATCTGCTTTCTTCTCTTCTGCCAAAGCTTTAGCAGATGGTTTTACTTTCTTTTCTTTTGCTTTGGCAGCTCTGTCTTCTTTCTTTTTAGCCAATGCCAAAAGATGTTTCCTTTCTTCTTCTTGCTGGCGTTTTATTTCTTCTTGAATTAATTTTTTAATAGCGGCGTTTAAGTTTTCAATCTCGCTCTTCTTTTTGTCTAACTCGCCTTTTAATTGTTTTTCTGTTTGCTGAAGATTAGAGAGTGTGCTTTCCTGATCTGTTTTTTCTTTTGCCAGGTTTAATTTTTCTACTTCTTCAGAAGTTAGCAATTGTTTTTTTTCTTCTTTTCTGCTAGTTAGTTCGGTATTCTTTTTGCCTATTTCGGTCTGTGTATCAGTTATTTCTGCTGCTTTTTTGCGGCGATACTCAGCAATTTGCTGTGTGTATTTATATTGCTGGTAGGCCTGATTAAAACTATCTGCCGCAAATAAAAACATTAGTTTACTGTAAGCATCACTATTGCGATAATCAAAATAAATCATGGCGGCATAATCTTTCTTCAACTTATCTAATGTGGTATTAAGGCCTTTTATAGCTGTTTGATTTTCGTTAATTTGTTTATTAATAAGGTGTATTTCTAAATTAATGGTGCCAATTAATTCTTCGCGTACGGTAATTTTTTTATTTAAAATAGCCACCTGATTCATCGACATTTTTTTACTGCTTTTAGTTTCGTGCAGTAAATCGTTGATGGTGTTTATTTCTTCTTTTAATTTTTTCTTTTTGGTTTCTAAATCTTTTTTGTTTCCTTTTTGGGCAAGCGCTTGCGGTGTATATGCTACAAGCAATACAAAAGAAAAAAGAAGTATGGTAAGCTTATTTTTTAAACTGAATGCGCTCATAACTGGCCGGTATTTTAAACGGAAAACTTTGTACTTCGTTTATGCTGATGCGTCCGTAACTTATATCTGCTTTAATGTTTTTTTCGGCCGTGATGGTGTATAATAATTTAAAGGGCGCCAGGTATTTATCTACTGCTCTAAAATCATTGTAAGATGCATTAAACTTGCGTTTCTCTTTCACATCATCAAACTCTAAGGTTACAATTTTAAAGGTTGTAGGGTCTAACCACATCGTTTGGTAAGATTCACTTGGGGTTTCTGTTCCATTATTAATTTTCTTTAAATGTCTTTTTCTTATTGTGCTTAAAAAATACTGACAAGTGTTTCTATCTCTACCCGGTTTTAATTTATCATCATCATCATGAAAAGCAGCACTATTGCCAAATAATAAAGCCTGAAGCATATCATAATCTAAATCGGCGTGCAGCATTTGGTTGATGTATGAAAAATCGCCTACAAAATATTTCTTTTCGGTTAAGCCCATGGTAAATTTTACGCTATCTTTTGTAATTAATACACGCGCTGCATCAATACCCAGCTTCGAAATTGATAACCAAATTACGCTGTCTTTGCGGCATCTAACAGATACGTTAAATGAATGCTCGTCACTATCTATTGCTAAATCACAACTAAATTTAGCAGAGGCATACATAAAATCAAGCTGACTATCATACATGCGTTTACTAAGTGCTTTGCCTGTTTTAAAATCCATGCGGCACTTTTCAACCATTGTGTCTATCTGTGTTGTATTTTGTTTAGTAAGATTTTTTTTACTCTTGCACGAAACAGAAGTTAATGCAAATGCAAAAAGCAGAAGAATAAATGTATGTTTTAAAAAAGTAATCATTCCACGTGTAATTTTTTATCCGCAATTTTTTTTAGTAATAACTCTGATTTGTTACCTAGTTCTTTCGATTTTTTCCAATTTTCTACCGCTTTATCAATCTCATTTAATTTATACATCACATCACCATAATGTTCAACAATAGCGGGGCGATTAAAGCCTCCTCTATCAAAAGCCTTTTCTAAATATTTTTTTGCTTCTTCATATTTTTGTTCTTGATATAAAATCCAGCCATAGGTATCAATATAAGAAACATTGTTAGGTGTAAGCTCTAACGAGTGTTTAGATAACCTTTCTGCCTTTTCTAAATTTTGTTTTCTTAACGAAAGATAATAAGCGTAGTTATTTAGTATGCCGGCATTATTAGGGTCGAGCTCTAAGGCTTTATCAAATTCTTTATCTGATTTTTCATAGTCTTTTATAGCATTATAAGCTTCGCCTAAATTAGAGCAAAATTGCACTTCTAAAGGCGTATTTTCAAATACAAATTGCTTGCCTTCTTTTAGTGATTGTACAGCTTTTGAATATTGCTTTAAGCGCATATTTGCTACCCCGTTTAAATAATAAGGTGCTGCCTGTTCGGGAAACAAATCTATAACCTCAGCGCTATGCTTTGCTAAACTATCAAAGGCATTCGTCTCACTTTCGCAAACCAATAATTGATTCCATATTTGATATTTACTTTTATCAAACGCCAAAATTTGTTGTAGTTCGGCTGCGGCCTCTTTTATTTTTTTATCCCGATATAAAAAATCGGCATACGCACTATGCGATTTAGGATTATCAGGGTATTGCTTTACCAACGAAACACATAGTTCATAGGCTTGTGCCAAAAGTTTTTTACTGGTTTCTGATACAGGTTTATCGGTTTGTTCTGTAACCGTGTAATACGACATTACAATTTTTACTTTGTTATCAATATCCAAGTCATCGCTTACAAATGCTTTTTTTAATTCTATATAAAATTCTTCGTCTTTATGCTGTTGCCTGTAATAATCAGCCAAAGCAAGATGCACAAAAGGGTTTAATGAATCTGTTTTTAAAACATTAGTGTAGGTTTCTAATGCTTTTTGTGGCTGCCCTTGTTGCTGATACATATCAGCTAAATACGTATAGTAACGAGATTCTTTTGGGTTAGCTGTAATTAGTTTTTTTAGTT
>CAIXZI010000500.1 GCA_903923915.1 uncultured Bacteroidota bacterium | reverse complement strand
CATTATTTTTAATTTTTTATTAGCGTGTTCCATTTGACCATTTAAAACCATTAAAAAATAAGCAAATGAAAAAACTACTTTACACGTTTATTGCAATTAGTTTTGCATCAACAACTATTTTAGCTCAAGACGATAGCAAAAGTGTTCGTTTTGGTGTTTTTGGCAGGCTAACTCCAACCTGGTATAGTATGCCAACCAACAACTACTACTCTAAAGGTGGCGCTATATTTGGTGCTGGCTTTGGTTTAAATTTAGAATTTAGGCTTACCGATGTAGTTGCCTTTCAAACAGGTATTGGCGGAGATTTTGATGGAGGAAAAATAAATTATACACATGATTTTTCGCCATTAAACTCTATTCACACGGGTTATATTGTAGACAAAACCCCTGCTTTAATTGAAATAAAAGATCACAATCCATCAGATTTTTCTGCCGGATATGCCAGCGGAGATTATAGCTCTCATTATTTAACTTCTCGTCAAATGCATACCACATACGTAACGATACCATTATTGTTAAAAATGAAAACTAAAGAAATTAGTGGGTTTAAGTACTTTGTTAATTTTGGAGGAAATTTAGGTGTTTTAGTGGGTGCTAAATCTGACGATAATACGGTAGACGCTTTAAACAATTCTTATCCGGTAAGTAAAGGTTTAAGTATGTATAAAGATTGCATACCCGTAAGAGTTGGTTTAAACGTGGGTGGTGGTGCTGAGTATCGTTTAGCGGGCACAACATCTATTTTCTTAAGTGTAAATTTTGTAAATTCGTTTATTTCAACCGTAAAAGCCACTTCGGTATATAATGCAACAGCTATTAATGGCTCTGGCTCAAGCAGCACTTTTACATATGCGGCACAAAATTTAAAAACTAATGGTATACAAATAAACGTTGGTTTTTTATTTTAACAACTTAATTTACTTTTCTAAAACCCGATTCATCTTCTGAGTCGGGTTTTTTTGTTTATAGCTTTTTTAAAAATTAATTTTTCTTTAGGTAGTACAACACAAATTGATGTTAATTTAGTCGAATATAAATCTTGTACATGAAACGCATTTTAGTCCTACTTGCAATAAGTCTTTTTTCGTTAAACGCATTTTCGCAAAAAACCACTTCGTTTACCGCCGATTCGGTTAAATTTATTAAAGAACTTGATAAATATTTTCAGGATAATTCTGCCAACAAAGATGATGCCGCAGCGTTTATAGAAAACCTTGGCAAGTTTTGGAAAACACCGGCCTACAGTAACTTTTACAAAAACTATGTATACGCTACCAGCAACAAAATGCTAGAGAAAAAACTAAAACCTTATCCTTATTTTCAAAATTACTTAATTGCTGTAGCCAATTTTATTAACTCAAAACAATCTGCCAATATATTTGACGAATGGCAGGCTCTATTAGATAAAATCATGGCAAAAACTAAAAGTCCGAAACCATATAACGACTTTTTAGAAATGAGCGATAATGTTTTTGAAAGCGGTATGTTTTACAAAACAGCCAGTTGCCAATGGTATACCAACGGAAACGATTATAAATTTGATTACGATAGCATTCCAAAAATGGTGTTTACCAATGTTACTTTATCAGGAAGTAATTTGCGTAACGATTCTATAAATATTGAAAATACAAGTGGCACATATTATCCAACATCTGGTAGGTTTTATGGCAAAGGTGGCACGGTAAGCTGGAAACGCACCGGTTTACCAGCTGATGTTTACGCAGATGTAAAAAAGTATAATATAGATTGTAAATCGGGTGGATATACCAGCGATTCGGCTATTTTTCATAACGCACAATACTTTGACAAACCACAGTTGGGTAGGTTAAGCGATAAAATAATCAGCGAAAATGGTAAAGCAACTTATCCTCGTTTTGATACCTATGCCAAGCGTTTAGAAATAAAGAGTGTAATTAAAGATGTTTTTTATGATGGTGGCTTTTCTATGCGAGGCGCACAGTTTGTGGGTAGCGGCGATATTACCAATCCGGCCAAAGTTATTATTAAACGAAACAATCAGCGCTTCTTACAAGTATCGGCGCGTAACTTTATCATGTCGGCCGATAAAATTACTTCTGATAATGCCGAGGTAAAATTTTATTTAGATAAAGATTCTATTACACACCCTGCCTGCGATTTTAAATACTTGGCAGATCAACGAAAAGTATCCTTAGTTCGTACCGATCAAGGTATTCAAAAAACCCCGTTTTATAATTCGTTTCATAAAGTAGATATGTATTTTGAAGAGTTGGTTTGGAAAATTGATTCGCCAAAAATTGATTTAGGCTTTTTGGCCGCAAACCTTCAAGGGCAAGCTTATTTTGAGTCGCAAGACTTTTTTACTTCCGAAAGATTTAATGCCTTAAAAGGAGAGGTTTCTGAGGTAAATCCAGCTGTAAAAATAAATCAGTACTACGAGCAAAACGGCAAAGTGCCTACGTTTACTGCGGTTGATTTAGCCAAATACATGAAATGGCTTGCGGTTGATTTGCGTCCGGTACTAATTAAAATAGCCAGTTTTGGGTTAATTAACTACAATCCGCAAAACGATGAAATAGTTATAAAAAATAAATTATTTAATTACATAAACGCCAATAAAAAACTATCTGATTACGATGTACTAACCTTTCACTCAGTAACACCAGGGCAAACCAACGCATCTATTAACTTACTCAACAATAATTTTGATATGCGCATACATGGTGTAAAACAAATTTTGTTAAGCGACACACAAAAAGTTTTTGTGTTTCCTAAAGGGGGTGATGTTATTGTAAAAAAAGGGCGCAGCTTTACTTTTAGTGGTATTGTAGCGTCGGGTAAATTTGAGTTTCATGGAAAAGAGTTTTCTTACGATTATGATTTAAATAAAGTAAACCTAAAGCAAGTTGACTCCTTAAGAATATACGTAACAGCATTAGAGCCCGAGCCAGACGGAAGTATTCCATTTAAACGTGTACAAACCGTAGTTGAAAATATTTCGGGAGAGCTGGCTGTTGATAATCCAAAAAATCACTCGGGCAGAATAAACACACCTCAATACCCCATCTTTAAAAGCTTTAAAGATTCGTATGCCTTTTATGAAAGACGCTCTATTCAACGTGGTGTGTATAACAGAGATAAGTTTTATTTTAAGTTAGATCCTTTTACCATTGATAGTTTAGATAACTTTAACAATGCATCGTTAAAGTTTCAGGGCGAGTTTACTTCTTCTGGAATATTTCCTGTTTTTAGAGACACCATCTCGCTTCAAAAAGATTACTCGTTGGGTTTTATTCGTAAAACCCCTCCGGGCGGATATCAGGTGTATGGCGGCAAAGGAAAATTTGAAAATGAAATTCGTTTAAGCAATAAAGGTTTACGTGGTGGTGGAGATATTACATTTAGCTCATCATTAAGTAAGGGCAGCGATTTTGTTTTCTTTCCCGATTCATTAAATGGTATTGCACAAACCTTTGATATAAAAGAAACCGAAAACCCTAATGAATTTCCGCAATCGCACGGAGATAAAATTTATATACACTGGATGCCTTATAAAGATTTACTAAATGCCTTTGATACCGAAACACCATTCTCAACCTATAACAAGCAGGCCGAATTTAGAGGTAGGTACGATTTATCGCCAATTGAATTATACGGTAAAGGAAAAGTAGATTTTCAGCGTGCTGATTTGATTTCTAAAAAAATATTATTTAAGCAAAAAAAGTTTTTTTCGGATACCGCCGATTTTCATCTAAAAGCATTTGATGAAGAAGGGTTTACGTTTACAACTGATAACGTAAATGCTACCATTGACTTTGAAAAACGCACAGGTTTGTTTGTTACCAACGGAAAACGCTCTATTGTTCGCTTCCCAAAAAATAATTACGTAAGTTATATGGATAGGTTTAAATGGTTTATGGATAGCGAAACTATTCAGTTGGGTGATGACCAAAAGAAAATTGATGCAAGTGGCGATAATGATTTGCAAATTGATGCACCCGAATTTATATCTGTGCATCCTCAACAAGACTCACTTCGTTTTTATGCACCAGCCGCTAAATATAATTTACGTAAATACATTATTAACTGTATAAACGTACCCTTTATTAATGTTGCTGATATGAAAATATTTCCGGATAGCGGAAAGGTAACTATTAGAAAAAACGCGGTAATTGATACACTTAAAAAAGCGGTTATTATTGCCAACTCTGTAACTAAATACCACACTATACGTAATGTTACCGCTTTTCTTGATGGCCGCAAACGTTATATAGCGCAGGGAGATTATACCTATTTTGATGAAAATGAAAAACCTTACAACATCCATTTTGCCAAAATACAGCCTGATACTTCTGGGCAAACAATTTCAGAGGGTGAAATTCCGGAAAAAGATAATTTTAAGTTTAACGATTATTTTAGCTACGCAGGTAAAGTATATTTAAAAGCCACCAATCAGTTTTTATATTACGATGGCGGAACAAGAATTTTGCATACTTGTCGCTTAGGAAAATCGTATTTAAAATTTGAAGGGGAAATTGATCCTAAAGAAATTTTAATTCCTATTCCAAAAGAACCTAAAGATGTAGGTGGTAACCCGGTGGCTTGCAGCATTATGTATTCGCCTGATACAAACATGGTCTATTCGGCTTTTTTATCGCCCCATAATGTAAATAAAAACGACAGAGATGTTTTAAAAGCAGATGGTTTCTTAGGTTTTGATAAAGAGAAAAAAGAATATCAAATTTCATCTAAAGAAAAACTAGTAGAGAACTCTTTACCCGGCAATTATTTAAGTTTAGGTACCACCAATTGTTTGGTATATGGAGAAGGAAAGCTTGACATTGGGGCAGATTTTGGGCAAGTAAAAGTTACTACAGCCGGAAACGCTACCCATAATACCATTAACGATAGCGCACAATTTAATTTATTAATGGCGGTAGAGTTTTTCTTTGATAAAGGAGCTATGAAAAAAATGGCAACCGATTTTGAAACCTACAATACCATGTTTACACCAATTGATTTTGGAGATAAAACCTTCGAAAAAGGACTGGCAGAAATATTGGGTAAAGAACGCGGAGACAAAGCCTTGTCTGAATTAAACCTGTATGGTAACTACAAAAAATTTCCGGATGAATTAGAAAAATCTATTTTCCTAGGCGATGTAAAAATGACTTACAATAAAAAAACAAAATCATTTGTCTCTAACGGAACCATTGGTGTGGCTAATTTATTTAAAAATGAGATTTATAGGCAAGTACCTGGTTTTATCCAAATTAAAAAACAAAAAGCGGGCGATGTACTGGATATATATTTTGAGTTAGATCAAAGCACTTGGTATTACTTTAATTATTTTAAAGGAGTAATGAGTGTGGTGTCCAGCAACCAGGCATTTAATACAGATGTAAAAGACGTAAAAGATAAAAAACAAAAAGTGGACAAAGGCCCGTCGTATCAATTTAACACATGCAGTCCAACTAAAAAAGACCAGTTCGTTAAAAAAATTAAACAACTAACCGGGCAAAAAGATGAAGATTAAATCTTGTTCGGCAGAGAATGTTGTTGCAAACGAAACACAACGGGGTGTAGCAATCTCATGTAATAGCGATTGCTTCGTACCTCGCAACAACAAAATAAAAAAATAAATGGCTTTTATAAATCTTAAAAATAAAACAACCCGTTTTTTTGTTTTTGCTTCTATACTTTATTTAAGCTGGTATTTACTTTATGAATTTTTTGTTAAGCCCAATACATTAATAGATGAAAAATTAATTAGTTTAATTATTGCTAATGCGGCTTTTGTTTTAAAACTTTTTGGTTTTACGGTTTATCAAAGTATTGAAGATAGTAATATGCAACTTATTGGTATTGATGGTGCGCACCCCCTTTGGATTGGCAGCCCCTGTAATGCATTAACCCTGTTTATGTTTTTTGCCTTATTTGTAATTGCTTTTCCTGGCAATACAAAAAAGAAGTTTTGGTTCATTCCCTTAGGTATCATTATCATTCACATTACAAATGTTTTACGTGTTATTAGTTTAGCAATCATAAATTATTTAGCACCTCAGTATATAGAGTTTAATCACACCTACACATTTACTTTTTTGGTGTATGCTATTATTTTTTTATTGTGGATGTGGTGGGTAAAATCTTCGTTAAAAGAAAACGCAGCGCATGAACCTAAAAATTAAAATAGCTTTATTTATATTACTTTTAGCATCATTAGGGTTTCTTAGAGAAAACCTTTTTGTAAACATTAATAATGTGCTATACAATAAACTTTATAACGGCAACAATTCGGTAGTTGGGTATTTGGTTTTTCTACGTAATGTTTCTTACAACGTTATTTATACAGCCAAATGGTTTATTACGCCGTTTTTTGCCTTTGTGTTTTGGTTTATACAAAAGCAATTTTTAAACGTGCTTTTTAATGAAAAAAAAGTTACAAGGTGGTTAAGCATACTGTATCTTTCGTTATTTTTGCTGGCAGGAATTTTTTTTGTAGCAGGCTGGGCTTTAGGCGATATAAATAAAGGCTACACATTTAGCCGTTTATTTATGGGTTTATTGCAATCTCCGGTGGCGTGTATGATTTTAATTCCAACCGCGTATCTTTACAAACAAACAACCGAGCAAAGCGAATAAATGAGTGCGATTAAAAAAACAAATAAGAACGAATAAACATCAACCAACAATAAACCTTATGAAAAAAGATTCGAAAATTTTTTCCCTAATTAAAAAAGAACAAGACCGTCAAACGCGCGGTATTGAATTAATTGCTTCAGAAAATTATGTAAGCAATGATGTGATGAAAGCCATGGGTTCTGTTCTTACCAATAAATATGCCGAAGGCCTGCCCAACAAACGTTATTATGGCGGCTGCGAAGTGGTTGATGAAATTGAACAAATTGCAATAGACAGGGCTAAAGAATTATTTGGAGCCGCTTGGGCAAACGTACAACCACACTCTGGTGCACAAGCAAATGCAGCGGTTATGTTAGCTTGCTTAAAACCGGGTGATACTATTTTAGGTTTTAATCTTTCTCATGGCGGGCATTTAACACACGGTTCTCCGGTAAACTTTAGCGGAAAATTATACCACGCTACTTTTTATGGAGTAGAAGAAAAAACCGGACAAATTAATTATGATACACTTAGAAAAACAGCTATTGCAGAAAAACCAAAATTAATTATTTGCGGTGCATCGGCCTATAGCAGAGATTGGGATTATGTTACCCTACGCAAAATTGCAGATGAAGTAGGTGCTTTATTAATGGCAGATATTTCTCACCCATCGGGTTTAATTGCCCGTGGTTTATTAAACGACCCATTACCTCATTGCCACATTGTTACTACAACAACCCATAAAACATTGCGTGGACCACGCGGCGGTATGATTATGATTGGAAAAGATTTTCCAAACCCATGGGGAGAAAAAACACCAAAAGGAGAAATAAAAATGATGAGCGCTTTGCTTGATTCGGCTGTGTTTCCTGGTACACAAGGTGGCCCGTTAGAACATGTTATTGCATCTAAAGCCATTGCCTATGGCGAAGCTTTAAGCGATGAGTATATGCACTATTGCGTGCAGGTTGTAAAAAACGCACAAGCCATGGCAAAAACGTTTGTAGAATTAGGTTATAAAATTGTTTCGGGTGGAACAGACAACCATTGTATGTTGATTGATTTACGCAGTAAAAACCTTACCGGAAAAGAAGCCGAACATGCTTTGGGCGAAGCTGATATAACCGTAAATAAAAACATGGTTCCGTTCGATGATAAATCTCCTTTTGTTACATCGGGCATTCGTATTGGTTCTCCGGCTATTACATCTCGTGGGTTAAAAGAAAAAGATTGCATAAAAGTAGTTCAGTTGGTTGATCATGTTTTAAAAAATAAAGACAATCCAAAAGAATTAGCTAAAACAAAAGCAAAAATAAACACCATGATGCGCAAGTATCCTTTGTTTGCTGATTAATCGACCTTACCCCCAACCCCTCTCCCTCATGAGAGGGGAGATATAAAATGAAAAAAAATCTATTTAAATATATTTTACCCGCAGCTATGGTTGCGGGTTTTTTATGTTTATTTTTTTATGATGCGCTTCATTACAAAACAAACATTGATGATAGTTTTAATGATGAATACGTAAGCAAGCTTGGTGTTGTAGAATCTATCAAATTGTTTTTTTCTAACATTAACGGGCGATGGTTTAGTCATGTTATTACTGCGCCAGCCTTTGCTGTTTTAAAACACAATTACACCTACTATGCCATATATGTTACAGGCATGATGTTGCTTTTTGTGGAATCTATAAGTGTGCTACATAAAACATATTTCAAAACTTTTTTAAAGCAAGATGTGAAAACACAAACTTCTGTGGTTTTTGCTTTTGTGTTTACAGCCACTTTATATTTTTTATTGTTTGTTGGCCGACAAGAAATTTGGGCTTGGGTAAGCTCGGCTAACAATCATTTGCTTAGTGTTATAATTTGTGTGTTTCTTTTTTCATTATTACTGCAAGAAAACAAATCGATTTTTAAAACAATATGTGTGCTTTTTCTTGCTGCTGCCATTGGAGGTTTAAACGAGGTAAATGCAGCCTGTTGTATATTATCTGTATGTGGATTATTCTTGCTTCACAAATTTTATTACCCACTGTTTAAACTAAACAAAGTAAATATGTTGTTAGCTGTTCTTGTAATTCTTACCTCCCTCTCTACAAACGTTTTTTCTGGCGGATATGAAAGTAGAATGAATGGCTTGCAAAACTTTACCCTTCCTCAATCTATAAAAAATACAGTACATACATTTGCTTTGCCTGTTATGCAGTATCAACTAATTATATTGCGTCTATTTGCACTGTTTACTTTTTTGTTTTTTTTGGATACAGATTTTTCTAAAATAAAATTTGCTAAACAAGCTATTAGAGTTGCCGTGGGACTACTGGTTATTATTAGTGCATCTTTTTTTTTACATTGCTACATATTAAGTGATATTGTACCTGCCCGTGGCGAAATATGGGGATATACACTTGTGTTATTTGTTGTGTTTGCTTTTGTTAAAGAAAAAAACAAAGTATAAACTTATAACGAATTTAAAAATGCAATAACAGCATCTCTATCATTTTTAGGAAGATGTGTAAAAAATACTTTACTGTAATTTGCCTGTCCACCATGCCACAAAATAGCTTGTTCTAATGTAGTTGCTCTGCCATCGTGCAAAAAAGTAGTTTGCCCTGTTACAATTTGTGTTAGTCCAATACCCCAAAGCGGACACGTGCGCCAATCTTGACCAGAAGCATTATAAACAGCACGCCCATCTGCCAAGCCCGGACCTAAATCATGCAACAATAAATCAGTATAAGGGTGTATGGTTTGATTAGATACTTGCGGCAGCGTTATATTAACATCGGTTACAATAGTTTGACGATGACAACCCGCACATTTAGCTTGCTTAAATAATTGTTCTCCGCGTAAAACAGTTGCATCTGTTACATTACGGCGTGCAGGCACAGCAATAGTGCGCATGTAATAAACTAAAGCATTAAGTGTGCTATCATTTATTTCAGGGCTTAAACCATCATCGTAATACTGAGGTTGTCCATAAGAATTTTCGTTTGGAAATAATTTATTGGTAATGCCAATGTCTTGTTGTAATGCTTCGGCTACTTGTTGTTCAATTGTTGGTCGCTCACATTTGTGTCCAAATCTGCCAACAGCTAATTTATTTTTTACCACATCCCACACATAGTTAGGTAATCCGGCAATCATATTAGTATCTGTTTGTGCCTGAGTTGACATGGCAATAATTGTTGCATCGCCAATGTTTTCTAACAAGCCTAAACCAAAAACAGAGGGCGCCATACGCGGAGACACCTTGGTATTTGCCGGAAAAGGCAAGTATGTGTTTACAATATTATAAGTAGGTGCTCGTAATATGGCAGTTGTTCCATCCGGATAAGTAAAGGTTTGATTTGTGTAAGTAACATTATAATCTCCTTCTTTTTGTTTACCATAACTGCTGTTGTTTTGCAACTGATTACCAAAGCCAGGCACATCGGCAGGAGCGCCACGTGCATCAACACCACCATTACTGAGCAATAAAAAGAAAGATTCTAGGCCGGCATTTTGTCCCGCTTGTGGAGGTGAGCCACTGCCTTGCGATGGATGACAACTACCACAACTAATGTTATTAAACAATGGCCCAATGCCCGGGTTAACATGCGCAGGCGCTGTTACAAAAGCCGAACTAAATTTAGTATCTCCAATATCATGTATTAATTGATCATGTGCATTTAGGCCGAAAAAAGATTGATCGAATGCGCCCGAGCCATTATTAAATGTGGTTTGAGAGCCTCCACTTAAACGAGGGTCTTGTTCGCTTTCCGGGAAATCTTTTGCTTTACGACAACTTGTCGAAAAAAACAAAACAACAGCGAGTACATAAAAATATTTTGAGTTAACTATAACCATTACTTATTAATCGGCAACATATAGATTCATAAAATCAGCCAAATCATGTTTGTTGTTAGGTGTGCCATCATCAAGTACATCTTGTAAATCTCTTATGGCATTCATTATATTTTGAACTTGTGTTCTTTCTGAAACCACGGATTGACCGAAAGGCAAGTGTGCGTTACTAAACGCGTTAATAGCTGCATTTAATTTACTTTGTATAGTATTATCTAACGAAATATTTTTTGCGCTTACTAAATCATGCATACTGTGTCCGTTTGCAGAACTTTTGTAAGTAGCCATGTACACATTTTTAATGCCGGCAATGTTATTGGTAAAATCATTCCAAGAATTATCACTAAAAAAAGATTCTTGTAGTGTAACATCTTGTGTTGTGTAAACGCTGTTTATTTTTCCATCACTAGCACTTCCACCAACTTCTTCACAAATACCACTCATGGCCACAACCAAATCTAACAGTGCTGCTTTAGGTGTTGGATAAATTGAATTTGCACCCGCTGTATTTAAAACAGTTGCATAATCATTACTTGAACCAACCACATAACTATCTTTTATTTGAGAAACTATACTTACCATATTAGCGGTAAGAGCATGTAAATATTCTTTTTTACGAGGGCCTGTTGGCAAAGTAGTTGTTACTGTAAAAGAAGCTGCCGTAGCTGCTGCCGTGGTACCAAATATTAAGTATTCTACCGGGTGAAATCCTTTTAGAGAAGATTGTAAATTACTTACATAGGTTACATCTAGAGGTGTACTCCCATTAAGAATAGAGTCTAATTCATTTTGTTCTACAGGCCACGTATCAATATCCGGATCTAAATCTTGTGTAGAAATAGGCCCGATTAAAAACCCTTCGGCAGATTCATAAGCTGCGCGCATTGCTTTCCAAGAAGCACGCATGGTGTTTAAATCATTATCGTTTGGATTGACATAAAAAGTAGCTTCTGCGTTTTGAAAAGTAATTGCATTGTTATACATATCTGTATAATCTGGCGCGGCAACATGTGTACAAAAATCAGCTATGACTTGTGATGATGTTGGTGTTATTGTGTTTGCGGTATTAGTTGTTGTATTATTTGCTGCTTTATGACAAGCTGTAATACTTAGTAAAATCAACATACTGAATAGCGTTGTTTGTTTTACTTTCATTTTATATAATATTTATTGTTAAACTATCTGCGTTTTCTGTAACCATATATTTTTTTAATTCGCGTATAGCGGGGCCATTGGTCACTTTGCCCTCTAAATCAAAGGTGCTGCCATGTAAACTGCAATTCAATCCTTTATCGTTTGCAGTTACTGCATTATCCTGATGCGTGCACTGCATATACAAAGCGTAATAGGTGTTGTCTTTATTTTTTACAAGAAGTACATCGTATTGCAGATCATCATTTCGTAAAACGAATAAATTTTTTTCGGGAGCCAGTTTTGATTTATTGATAACAATATTTTTATCTACCGAAGATGTACGCAGCATAGGCAAAGAAGTACAACTTTGAAGAAGCGTTAATGGAAATGTGCTCATCAATGATATTACACCACAAGACACACAAGCATTTTTTATAAATTCTCTTCTTTCCATTAAAAACTATAGGCTACGCCTAATTCTACAAAAGTTTGCTGTGGCACGTATGGTGCTGCCGAAGGATTTGGATTAATAATTAATGTTTGGTTGTAATTACCTGTGGTTAAAACCTGTACATCGGCTTTTATTAAAACACCTTGTATGGGTTGAAAAGATACACCACCCGTAACATAACTTTTTTTCCACGCATCATTACGAACACCTGCACCCGCACTGGTAACAGATGGCACAGTGGCATTTAAATCAAAAGATTCATAACGACCAAAAACATTTAACCTTTTGTCTTCGTATTTAGTTTTGTGTAACAAATTATACCCTGCTTCAACATAAAAGCCATTCATGGTAGATGGGGTGTTGTTTGCATAAGCGCGATTTATATATTGAGCATCGGGTATGGTAACCAAACAACCCAAGGCTTTAGCGTAAAACCCTTTTGTTAAGTATTGCACATTAGCTTCAAACAAACCAACCGGTGTACCAAATGCACCTGAGTTTAGTTTTAAACTATCTGAACTACGTGGAGATAAGCCAACACTTCCGCCATAATAACCAGATACTTGAAAACGAAAGTGTTTATAATAATAGAGTACAGCTGCATTTATAGCTAAATTTGATGCCGTGGCATTACTGCCTTCAAAACGAGCATCTACAATGCCTTTACCACCGCCCATGTTTTGCGCACTTAAACCATTAACCACACAAGCACTTAGGTTTAAACCCGGAATACGAGGTACACTATAATAAATGCCAACACCAAGCTCTCGCCAGGTGGATGGAATTAGTTGTGTTTCTAATTGTGGGCGAGCAACCGAATTAAACGTAGTGGGCAAATGGTTTTCATTTATAATACCTATGCGAGGAAGAAACAAGCCGGCAACTACATATAAATCTTTATTGGCGTTAAATTTTAGGAAAGCCTGTTCTAAAGAAATTTCGCCATGATTGCTGCCCGTTACTTTTGCGTTTTCTATTTCGGTTTCGGTAAAAAGCGATATTTTTTTGCTGAAACGATGGCCTAAAAAAACAACCACCCTGTCTAAATTTATATTAGCCGTTTGAAAGTGCGTATTGTATTTTAAAGAAGCTTCGCCGTAGCCCGAAATAACGGTTGGGTTAGTACTACGCACCAAACCTGCGTTTAGGGAGTCTTCTCGGGTTATTACCTGTGCGCTTACTGATAAGCCGCAAACAATAAAAAATAAATTTATAGATAGCTTTTTCATAACGGATGCAAATATTTAGAATAATTCCAAATAAGGAAATACCCTAAACAGGGTAATTTTAACAGTTGTGGTTAAACGCGTTAGGGATTGCAACGAAAATCCTTTTGGGTAATCGCAAAAGGTTGAAGTGGAAAGCCCGACGGCGCAGAAGATTTCTCACATTCGTTAGAAATGCCAACAAGCCGGAACGCCCAAAGCTTCATTTTAATTCCTATTTTTGAAACATGATTTTAATTAAAGATGTAATTAGTTGCATTGAAAACTTTGCTCCGCCTGCTTTGCAAGAAAGCTATGATAATAGCGGCGTACAGTGTGGCGATGTTAGCAAACCCGCAACAGGGGCTTTGCTTTGCCTGGATATTACACACGCTGTAATTGAGGAAGCTATTAAAAAAAAATGCAATTTAATTATAGCGCATCATCCGTTAATATTTTCTTCGCTAAAAAAAATAACGGGTGCAAATTATGTAGAGCAACTTTTAATTAACGCTATTAAAAACGATGTTACGCTGTATGCCTGCCACACCAACGCTGATAATGTTTCTGCAGGTGTAAATAATAAAATAGCGCAAAAATTAGGTTTAGTAAACACACAGGTGCTTCAGCCAAAAAGAGGTTTATTGAGGAAACTGGTTACTTTTTGTCCGGATAAAAATGCGGAAGCCATTAGAGAAGCCTTGTTTAATGCAGGTTGCGGACAAATTGGTAACTATTCCGATTGCAGTTTTAATACCAATGGAACGGGGACTTTTAAAGGAAACGAAAATTCAAAGCCTTTTGTGGGCGAGAAAAATAAATTGCATGTTGAGAATGAGGTTAAGATTGAGACTGTGTTTGAATTTTATAAAGAAAAGCTTGTTATTGAGGCACTTTTAAGCGCACATCCATACGAAGAAGTGGCTTATGATATTTACACCTTAGATAATAAACACCCTCAAATTGGGTCGGGTATGGTGGGTGAGCTGCCTATAGAAATGGGCGAAAAAGCATTTTTATTGCAAATAAAAGAGGTTTTTGGGGCAAAAGGCATTCGTTTTACCAACTTTTTGGACAAAAAAGTGAAAAAGGTGGCGCTTTGTGGTGGATCAGGTAGTTTTTTATTGAACGATGCTATCTCGGCAAAAGCCGATGTGCTTATTACCGGCGATTTTAAGTATCACCAATTTTTTGATGCTGAAAACAAGATAGTTATAGCTGATATTGGCCATTATGAAACCGAGCAATTTACCCCCGAAATATTTTATGAGGTAATTTCTAAAAAAATGCCTACATTTGCCGCCTATTTGTCGAATCTAAACACAAATCCAATAAATTATTTGTAACATGAGCAAAGCAACTATTAAAGAAAAAATCGACGCCTCTGTAGAGGGCAAGCTACGTTCTTTATATGAACTACAATTAATTGACAGCAAAACCGATAAACTTCGTATCATTCGTGGCGAACTTCCGTTAGAAGTACAAGATTTAGAAGATACCGTTGCTCAACTTGAAACTCGTTTTGACAATTACAGCAAAGAAAACGCTGAATTAGAAAATCAAATTGCTGAAAAAACTCAGGCAATTAAAGATCATAAAGCCAACATTAAAAAATACGAAGCGCAACTTGGTAAAGTAAAAAATAATCGTGAATACGATGCAATTACTAAAGAGGTTGAGTTT
>CAIXZI010000499.1 GCA_903923915.1 uncultured Bacteroidota bacterium | reverse complement strand
TTATATTTATAACCGAAACTCGGGTTTAAATATAAAAGAGAAAAAGACACTGTCTTCCTCACTCTCCTCTTAGGAGTAATGGTGCTAACATAATAAAATTATTACTATCTTTGTGGTTTTAAAAATCACAAATATGAAACAGAATAGATCACTTGCTATTAGTAGCACGATTCAAGAATGTAAAACAGGAGATATTATCGGACTTTTGGAAAATGAATTTCCTTCTTCGGTACTAAGCATAAAGGATGATGAAAAGAAAACAAGAGATCGGGTTTATACAGTAAACAATACATTACTGACAATGGTTTTAACATCTGTTCAACAGGATAAAACCTTGAAAAATTCAGTTGACTTGTATTATCTGATTCATCAAAAGCGTAAGATACGTGTTATTGATAGTAGAGAGAAAAGTCTTCAGGAACAGAAAGAAGAAGATCGTAAGTCTTTAATTAAAAAGGTAGGCAGACCTAAAAAGTATTTATTAAATATCCCCAAAAGTAAAAAGAAAGATATATCATTAAACACAGCAGCATATAGCAAAGCACGTGATCGTGTCCCTCTTGAATTAGCTAATGAATTGTTTAAAGCATCTCGAATAGAAAATGCTAACAACTGTTATTCTCATTGGCATGGATATCGTGTATTTTCAGGAGACGGAACATATGTTCAAATGCAGGATACTGAAAGTATAAGAGAGAAATACGAGGTTAAACATAATGGGATAGGTAGTAATGGGTATCCACAAGGATTGCTGGAAGTTGTTTTAGAAAGGGGGACTGGTCAACTGTATAGTTATAGACTATCAAATAGACATGTAAGTGAATTAGCATTGTTTTATGAAATGCTTGACGAAATACCTCCAAAGTCTTTATTATTACTTGATGATTTATATAATTGTTATGAAATTATATCTAAATGTAAACGTTTAGGTATTGAGATACTTGTACCAGCTAAAAGAGAAAGAAATTATGAGATTGTTGAGAAACTGAATGAAGGTGATGAGATAGTCTATATAAAAACACCAAAAAACCGTTCTAAATGGCTAAAAGAGAATGAACCTTCTGGTAAAATATTGCTAAGAAGAATACAATGTAAAAGTCCTGATGGACAGGAATACGAACTGCTAACTACTATTTTAGATAGGGATATTAAGAAAGATGATTTCCAAGTATTGTATTTAACAAGATGGGATATAGAAATTGGAATTAGAGAAATCAAAACTATTATGGACATAAATGTGCTTCGTTCTAAAACGCCAGAAATGGCCTTAAAAGAACTTTGTATTTCTTTAGCCAGCTATAATCTAATACGTAAGATTATATATGCAAGCATAAAAGACTTGCCTTTTTCCCCCGAAGAAGATTTCATTTATAAATTCTATACGATTAATCAGGATATTCTTATTGACAAAAAGGGAAGAGTATATAACAGATGGTCCCCAGGTCGTAGAGGAAATGAAACAGCTAATAATAAAGCAAATGCTTCAAAAGCGAAAGCCCAATAGAAAGTATGAGAGACGAACCAAACAAGGGAAATATAGAAAATATAAATGAATATATTTACTATGTTAGCACCATTATCTCCTAAAAGGAGAGGGAGTAAGGCAAAGATGGTT
>CAIXZI010000498.1 GCA_903923915.1 uncultured Bacteroidota bacterium | reverse complement strand
TTTTTGATGCGATATTCAAAATCTTCCGCTTCATCCGGCTCTAATTCAAGAGATGCTGTTTCACCAACATTAGGCTTATACTTAATTTTTACACCGGAAATGTTTTCATGACCAGCATCTGAATCATCATTTATGGAATCATCGCCTTCTACAACATTACTTTTTAAGTCGTCTACAACCTTTTTAAAGGCATTCAAGTATGCTCCAAATGAGTATTGATTGTAGTCAATGAACTTAAATTTCTGTAGTCCATTCCAATATATTGTTGACGGGTATCTTGCAAGTGATTCACCTCTGCGCTTTGTAATACCAATTACACCATGCCCATCCTCGTGATTGTATGCTTCGCCAAGGCGATACATTATTTCTCTCTCGTTATTTTCAAGAAACTTTTCAAGACTATTTTTAGCTCTAAAGGCAGGCTTTTGTTTAAAGTATTCTTGAAGAATATAAGGAACTATATAAAAGTATTTTGCTCTTGTTTGTATTGTTGAAACTCCGGGAAATAAATAATCTGCAATAGAATCTCTAATGATACCTATTCCCAACTCATCAACTCTTCCTTCAGGTTTAAGGAAATCAAGAACAGCAGTAATTTTTGTTTTATATGCTTTAGATAAATCTAACCACCCTATTTCAGCCATACTTTAAAAATCAATTATATCATTAGTTAGAAACCTATAGTGTAGATAAATGTACTTTTTATTTGGTTTATTCTCTTAAAAAAGTAGTAAAAGGTTTTTCACTTCTACTATATTCTGATGCGTTCCGTTTAGGGCAGTTGACTTCCACTCTTAATCTGTAAGAATTATTTAGTGCTATACTTCGGAGTTGAATCCCAAATCAAGAAAGTACTACCAAGCATGGGTATAGTTTTGCTTTGTGTTTTGTTATACCCCATATCCCCTTAAAATAGACGATTCTTAGCGGTATTTGCCATTGAGTATGGCATTTAGTTTTTGAACGTGCAAGTTTATTCCCTTGATTTTTTCCCCTCAAAAAAATAAAGTCGGAATCGCTACCACGTTTCAAAACGTGTATCGAAATTGTCGTTAGTTCCCTCAACTAGCGGTGGTCGTGGATTGGTAGTAGTTGATTTTAAAAGAAGGAAAGTGAAATGGAAAAGGAAGTTGAAAAAGTTAGTTTGAATAAATGCAAATCAGTTCTTGAGTCGGATGGTTCTAAATATTCTGATGAAGAGGTTTTAGAGATAAGAGAGTTTTTATACAAACTCGCTGAATTGGATTACAGAGTGTTCTTGAAACATAAACAAAGGGAAGCTGAATTTGAAAAAGAAAAACAAAAACAAAAAAGAGAAGAAGAAGATTTTAAACAAGCAGCATAAAATAAAGTAAAATGAAAAAGGCAATTATTTACATCCGGGTTTCAACCGATGAGCAAGCCGACAAAGGTTACTCCATGAGGCATCAGGAAGAGTACCTGAGAAAGTATTGTGAAATGAATTCTATTCAAATGCTTGAAGTTGTAAAAGAGGATTACTCAGCTAAGACTTTTATACGACCTTCATTTAATAAACTCTTGGTTCGATTAAAGACAAAGAAAATTCGAGCTGATTATTTAATGTTCACAAAGTGGGATCGATTTTCGAGAAACGCTCCGGATGCTTATGCGATGATAAGCACCTTAAATAAAATTGGAATAGAACCGCAAGCGGTGGAGCAACCTTTAGATTTAAGTATTCCTGAAAATAAAATTATGCTTGCCTTTTATTTATCTGCACCTGAAGTTGAAAACGACAGAAGGGCATTAAATACTTTGGTTGGGATGCGAAGAGCGAGAAAAGAAGGTCGGTGGATTTCTTCTGCACCGAAAGGCTACGATAATAAATTGGATGATAGAGGTAAAAAAGTAATTGTTCCAAATCAGTACGCACCAATTATAAGATGGGCATTTGAAACTTTAGCATCGGGAGATTATGGTGTTGAAGATGTAAGAAGGATGTGTTTGAAAAAGGGGTTTGATTTTAAGAAAAGTCAATTTTATACTTATTTTAAAAACCCAGCTTATTGTGGAAGAATTATTATTCCTGCTTATAAGAATGAAGAAGAGCAAATAATAAAAGGACAACATGAACCAATAATTTCAGAGGCTTTATTTGATAGGGTTCAGTTAGCCCTTGCAGGTAAAAGGTTTAAAACTTCCTATAAGATTTGCGCCCAAGAAGAACTGCCATTAAGGGGGTACTTAAATTGCCCACAATGTGGCAGGAAATTATGCGGAAGTGCCTCAACCGGAGGAAGCGGTATTAAGCACCATTATTACCATTGTAAATACCCTTGTAGGGAAAGAGTTAAGGCGCATGAGGCAAACAGCGCCTTTTCTGATTTTATCGCCAAATTTCGATTTAAGGAGGGGGTTCATAAGATATACGATTATATCTCGGAGAACTATTTTAAGAACAAGAACGGGGACAAAAACGCCCAAAAAAACTCTTTAGAAGTAGAGATTGAAAAGAATAAAGAACGCCTGAATAAAGCTCAACAAATGATGCTTGATGGCGAAATGGATATGGCAGATTATAAAGAAATAAAACGCAATATCGAGCCAAAAATTGACGCTTTGTTGGCGCAACAATTAGGCTTCAACCAAATAGAAGTTGAGTACAAGGATTATTTGAAGAAAGCATTGAGTGCAATTCAAAATTTGGGGCATCTCTTTGATAATTTGGATGTTAGCGGGAAACAAGACATTATCCGTTCGACCTTGAAAGAAAATGGCGTGTTTTCGGGCGGACGAGTTCGAACGGAGAGGATAAATAATCTCATAACGCTGATAACCTACGGAGACGGGGAGTTTGGAGGGAGTAAAAAAAGGAAAGGGAGCAAATTTTGCTCCCTTTCCGGCATCGTACCCAGTGCCGGAGTCGAACCGGCACGATTTCTCACTGGTGTTTGAGACCAGCGCGTCTACCAATTCCGCCAACTGGGCATTCTTTAAAATTGGATTGCGAAAATACTTTTTATTTTTTATTCTATCTAAAAAAACAGTAATTAATTTTTTGTAATTTGAGCCTGTTTAAATTTACTAAAAATGATTAGAGCCTTAATAGTTGAAGACGAAACTCAAAGCAGACAGTTACTTAATACATTGCTTAGTAAAAACTGCCCCGATGTAGAAGTGGTAGCTATGGCTGCAAACGTAAAAGAGGCCTTAGAGGCTATTACTAAATACCAACCCGATTTAGTTTTTTTAGATATTACTATGCCTGATGGAACAGGGTTTGATTTATTAGAAAAAACATCGCCCATAAAATTTGATGTAATTTTTACTACC
The DNA here is from genome assembly GCA_903923915.1 of uncultured Bacteroidota bacterium. GTDB lineage: Bacteria > Bacteroidota > Bacteroidia > B-17B0 > Aurantibacillaceae > PALSA-968. The sequence continues at coordinate 439 of CAIXZI010000498.1, read as the reverse complement.
GCTACTGATAAATATGCCATTAAAGCTATTAAATACTCTGCTTTAGATTATCTTTTAAAGCCAATTGATACCGAAGAACTTAAAAACTCGGTAAATAAACTCATTCAAAAAAAATCTAACTTAAATACGGTAGAAAACATAACTCATTTGCTTCAAAATTTAAAGCAGAATAATGATAACTACCAAAAAATAACCTTGCCAACCGGAGCCGCTTACGAAATTGTATTTATAAAAGATATTGTACACTGCGAGGCTGAAGGAAGTTACACTACCTTTCATTTATCAACCGGAAAAAAACTATTGGTAACCGCAGGCCTAATTCAGTATGAAGAATTATTGCCCGCAAAAGAATTTATGCGCATACACAGACATCATTTAATTAACCTAAATCATGTGGTGCGCTTTTTAAAAACAGATAGTGGCGTTGCTGTAATGAGCG
>CAIXZI010000497.1 GCA_903923915.1 uncultured Bacteroidota bacterium | reverse complement strand
TTCATCTTTTTCTACACTATAAGGCTTAAGGGTTGATGTACTTGGAAGGTTTAATGAATAAACAGCCCAATCAACAAAATTTTCGGAAGTAATATTTTGCTCGTCACTAAAGCGTATAAAGTTTGGCAGCTTTGTTTCGCGCTGATATGATATGGCTTTTGCGCCGGCTAAGCGAGCTTGCTCTTGTGCAAACAATGGTTGTACACCTATGCTTAACAAACCGGCAAAGGCTATACCCTTTAATAGATAATTGTTGTTTTTCATGTTCGTGTAGATTTAGTGGTTTTGGGAAAAGTAGAGCGCTTTTTATCTAATACAAGTAAAAAGGTTTATAAGCTAAAATTACCATTATGAAAGGTAATTAATGTAACATAAACGGCAAAACAATTTTAACATTTTAATCGAAAAAGTTGTTTTTATTACCCTTTTTTAATGTTAATAGGTATGGTTAGTTTAAAGCTAATATTGCGACCCATGCTGTAGATGCCACTTCTACCTGTGCTATTAATAGGGTAATTATCAAAATATTTTAAACGACTCATATTATTTTGATATGCTACATCAGCTAAATTTGTTCCGAACACACCAATGGTAAAAAGGATAACTCCTTTTTTGTTTATGATATTAGAACCAAAACCCGCATTTAATAAAGTATAACCGAGTGTTTTAGTTTCGGTATTGTAAGCCAAAAATGCGCGGTTTTGATCGGCATACCATTGCACGCCAAATTTTATATACATGTTGGCAAAGCATCCGGCTTTTTTTCTAAACTCGGCACGCAGTTCAGATGTTGTATGCACGGGTGGAATGTAAGGCAAATACCTGGTGCTATCATTAACTTTAACGCCATTGCTTCCTAAGTTAAGTGCATATACAATAGATAATGAGTTTTCAAAATGCAGCCAGTCTAACGGATGTGGGTGTATATCAATACGTGCTTCGCCACCATACAGTTGTGCGTTGGTTTGCTGAAACTTAAACACAGGGTAATTTCCTCCGGCTTGAGTAATAGTAGAATCTCCACCATGTTTGCTTTGTAATTTCTGATTAAAAATATAATTACTGATGTTGTTATTAAATAATTCTACACTGGTAGAAATGTGGTGATTATCATAAAAAACACCTATATCTTCCTGCAAAGAAAACTCAGGTTTAAAATTTGGATTACCCAGCTGATCGAAGCCTGTGCCGGGGTGAATGCCGTTAGCCGAAATTTCTGAAATGTTTGGAGCCCTAAATCCACGAGCAATATTTATTTTAAATAAAAGTTTTTCTGACACATTGAATGTTGTACCAACACTACCGCTAAAGCCTGAAAAAATATGTTTGTAGGTTGTAAATTGGTGTGTAGCACCCACAGTATCTTTACCGCTTACTATCATATCAAATCCGGTTGTAGGATTAGTGCTTGTATACATACTGTTATTGCTAAAACTACGCGTATCATAGCGGGCGCCGGCTGCAATATCCCATTTTCCAACATTTCTTTTTAGAAAAGCAAATGGAGCAAAATCAAACAATTTATAGTTTGGAATAACAAACTCGGTAGCTGCATCTGTATTATTTGTTTGATACATGCCATTAATACCAACAATGCTTTCAAAGCCTTTTTTATCGGGTAGATAATATTTTAGATCATACGTAATAGTATTCAGTTTTAAATATAATCCTGCAACATCAGGTGCTTGCGGGTGCGCGTACTCCCTACGAATGCTTTGCTGATAACCTAAATTAACTGCTAACTTACTTTGTCTTATAATAAAATTATTATTTAAAAAAGCACGGTAATGTTGTACGTGCTGGTGCAAGGCAGTTATGGTGTAAGATTTTAATTCGGCAGTAGAAACAATGGGCCTCAACGTATCTGCTTCACTTATTTGTTTGGTAAATTTACGTGTGCTGCTATCACGGCTTCCGTCAGGAATTTCTTGCAGATTATCAAAAGCGCTCATATTCAAATGCGAGTAACCCCATTTACGATTGATACCTGCGTTTACATTAAAATCGGTTTCTTTAAAACCCGTGTTGTAAACCCTGCCATCATATTTATTTTGGTAGTTGGTAGCTTCTTTATGCGAAGCTCGTAATCCCCAAATTAACCCTTTTGAATTACCAGCAACATTTGCTGAGCCTGCAATTAAACCATTATTAGTTTGATAATTGGTTTGTATATCTCCCTTTATAACACCTTGTGGCAGCGGGTTTGCAGGCAGTAAATTTACTACACCCGCAAGTGCATCGCTACCATAAATTAAACTGGCAGGCCCTTTAATTACTTCAATTCTATCAATTAAAAACTGATCCATTTCTATACCATGCTCATCGCCCCATTGTTGTCCTTCTTGACGCACACCATCAAACAAAGTAAGTATTCTGTTGTATCCTAAGCCACGTATAAAGGGTTTAGAAACATTAGGGCCTGTGCTTAAAGCACTTACTCCGGGCGTTCTTGAAATAGCATCAATGGCATTGGTAGATGTATTTTGTGTGAGGTATTTATTATCAATAGAAATTATTGGTATTGGACTTCTCTTTATTTCTGTTGCCTTAGACATGCCCGTAACAACTACTTCGTTCGATTCTAAAACAGATTGCTCCAGTATGATAGTAAGATCTGAAACCCCAGGTAACTCAATAGCTCGTATAAAAGTTTTATAGCCCACTAATTTTACCTGCATAATGGTTTTTGTTTTTGGAAGGTTGTTTATTTCAAATGTACCGTCTGTCTTAGATGAAGTTCCATTTTTTAAATCCGGAAAATAGATAACTACTCCCGGCAAGCCTTCGTTACTTTCTTTATCACGTACAATGCCTTTTAAGCTATTTTGTGCGCTTGTGTTGTACATAACAAATAGTGTTATGATGAATATGATATTTCGCATTTACTTAATTTTAAATTGAATAATAGCAAGCGTAAAAACGTTACATCTTGCAAAAATAAAATCGATAAAAAATTAAGCTATTGGCGGAGCCCTTGCAGGAAGGCTTATTTTAGGGGAATAAGAAGTCGAAAAAACAGCTACTATTTTGTATTGAGATATAACAACACGAAAAACAGAAAGTGTATGTAAAACTTCTAACGCATTATAAACGGGCGTATTTGTTTTAAAAATATCACAACTGGTGTGAGAGCTTTCTACGTGGGTACCTAGATCTTTGTGGAAATAATCACAATAGTTATCGGCTGTATCGGTGTGGTTAGCAAAGGCACTATGCAAAACTGAAGGAGGCAAGGCCACCAAAGAAAAAACAAGCAACAAAAATATGGCTATATATTTCTTCATTTTTCGCACGTGGCAAATATATAAAACTTAATAAACAATATTTTGTTTTAACATTTTTCCTTGTTGTTTTTATCTAAATTTGATAGAAATAATCTCTCTATGAGAAAATCAATTTTTTTACTTTTTGCTTTCTACGTTATCCTAAGTGGTTGTACAAAAACCAATAACGATGTGGTTTCTTATGGCTTATCAAAAAATTATTCAGGTGTAAATAATGTTTCTGCAAATACAGGCGGTGCATTTTCTTTTACAAAAATTACCATTAGCCCTAATCCAATTAAAATTGGTACAGCTTCTAAATTAATTGCCACCGCTACTGGAAATAATTTAACGTATAAATGGTCAACATCGCACGGTGATTTATTTGGCACAGGCGCCGCTATTTATTATAGCGATTCTTGCATTGGCAATTATACTATAACCTGCACTGTTTCTGATGGCACACATTCGGTTACTATAACTATTCCTATTTCGGTATCAAATTAAAAATATGCGTTACATTGCTTTAATTGTGTCGTTTTTATTTTTTAATGCAAGTGTTTTTTCGCAATGCACATCGGGTTGTTGTGCCCCGGGTACAGCAAATTTTGGCGTGTTAGAAAAAGGAGATTTATTACTGTTTTCTTTTTTTAAACGAGATTATTCGGATAAATATTATCAGGGAAATAAACCGGTTGCCTTTAGTTATTTAAATAATGATTATTCGGACTATAGTGGTTTAAGTTTATCATACGGCTTTACCGATAAATTTACCATGCAGGCTTCGTTTGGTTATTACATAAATAAAATAGAAAATTTTACCATTCCTATTATTGGTCAACAACAATTAGTAGGCAATGGTTTTTCGGATATTGAGTTATATGCTAAGTACAATATTTTTAAATCTAAAAATGATTTGCTTTCGTTTACCTTATCGGGTGGCGTAAAATTACCAACGGGGCCGTATAAATTAAGTGTTGATAATGTTGAGTTAACTCGTGATGTGCAGCCTGGTACAGGAGCTTATTCGGGTATGTTTACTTTTTATGCTATGTTAAAACCATTTAAAAATAAAAAGAAAAGCATTATGTTTAATTCAAGAACAGATTATAACTGCGTTAATCCACAAGGTTACCAATATGGAATTACGAATACGAACACATTATCATCTGCTTTTAAAATATATAAAGACCTTTCGTTTATTGCTATGGTGAGAAATGAGAATAAAGATTGTGATAAAGTAAACGGAGTAGGTTTGTTTTCAAGCTGTTCAAGCAGAGTGTTTGTTACACCTGGCGTTGGTATTTACTTGGGGCACGATTTAAATTTTTCTCTTTATGGAGATTTTCCGGTGTATCAATATTATTCGGGCATTCAATTAGCAGCTAAATATGCTTTTAGTATAGCGGTAAGTAAAGTGTTTGAATTGCATAAAAAACCACTGCCAAATAATC
>CAIXZI010000496.1 GCA_903923915.1 uncultured Bacteroidota bacterium | reverse complement strand
TTGGCATTGCCTGTAATATTTTATTGTTGCTTATTTTACGCTCTTTTCACAAGTTTAAGGTGGCTTCGTTTCCGGCTATCGTAGTAAATTATTTTGTTGCAGGAAGTTTCTCGTTGCTATTTACAACACCTAAAACTATTTATCTGGAAGCAACTCATTTGTGGCTACCCGCTTTGTTTTTAGGTTCTTTGTTTGTTTCTATATTTTATTTAATTTCTCAAACTACAGAGAAATTAGGAGTTTCGGTGGCATCGGTTTCAAATAAAATGAGTGTGGTTATACCGGTTATTTTAGCTTTTATTATTTATAAAGATTCTCCGCATTTGCTTAAAATAATTGGGATAGTAATAGCGTTGCTGTCTGTTTTTTTAGTTTCAGCTTCTCCTAAAAAGGAAAAAGGCACTTCTGATAAAAAAAGCTACTTGCTGCCTTTAGCCGTTTTTTTAGGAAGTGGAATTATTGATGCGTTGGTTAACTATGCACAAAAAAAGTTGGTGCATTCGGAAGCAGAAACAGCTTGTTTTTCTGGGCTTTCATTTTATGCCGCCGGATTAATTGGAGTAATTGCTTTTGTATTGTTTTATAAGGAAAAAGCAAGTATTGATATTAAAAAAACATTATTGGCAGGTATCATTTTAGGCACACCTAACTTTTTTAGTATCTATTTTATCATGAAAGCAATTGACGCTAATTTTATGCAAAGCTCTGTTTTGTATCCAATACTAAATGTTAGCGTAGTGCTTGGTTCAACCCTTTGTGCATATTTGTTTTTTGCCGAAAAACTATCTCTTAAAAATATGATTGGTATCGCATTTAGTGTTTTAGCTATTGCTTTTATTGCTTTTTCATAATTTTTAACCTAAAAGTTAATTTTTTGATGAAAGAACATTTCAAACAAAAAATGCGTAAATTGCAATCATATTAACCCATAAAAAATAACTCATGAAAAAATTATTATTCATGTCATCACTTTTTATAAGTGGTTTGTTAAGTGCACAAACACCTTTGTTAAGTGAAAATTTTAATGCTGTTACTACATCAGGTGTACCTGCAACAGGTCCTTTACCTTCAGGTTGGTCAAGCACAAGTGGGTTTAAAGTGTACGCAAATCATGGTACATATAATACAAATGCTTGCTCGTCAGAAATGAATGCAGGTCATTCACAAGATACACTTACAATGCCAAGTTTCACTGGAGTTACAGCTACCACAAAAATCAGTATTCAATATCGTTTTGTTAATGCAGCTCTTTATCCAAGTACAGGAACAACATTAGGTACAGGAGATAAAGTTGTAATTGATGCGTTTGTTGGAGCTAGTCCTTTTCTTGCTGTAGCAACATTAGACAACACAACAAACCCTGCTCCGTTAACTACATGGACTACTTATACCTATACCAATGCTCTTTTTGCATTTGCGGGCTCTTCGCCGGTTTATTTAAGATTAGATGTTGCTCGTGCTAATGGAGATTGGTTTTTAGATATTGATAACATTATAGTAGGTGATGATATTACAGGTGTATCTTATAATGCATTAAACCCTCCTTCTTTGTTAGTATTTCCAAATCCAAGTCATGGTGATTTTTCGGTTTGGTTAAAAAATTATCAAGCAAATAATGAGGTTGAAGTAACTATTTACAATTTTATTGGTCAGAAAGTAAAAACGGTAACCGCAAACGGGGCTGTTAACAACAAAGTAAATGTTAGTACCTTAGGTTTAGAAAAAGGTATGTACATAGTAGAAGTAAAGTCGGGTAGTGAAGTTGCTAAAACAAAAATTCAAATTGATTAATAGAAAAATAAATACTAAAAACGGCACAGGCATAACGTTTGTGCCGTTTTTTTTAGCAGCTATGTTATTGTTGTGTGTTACTTCTGTTGCACAAATACAACCTGCCAAACAAAAGGATAAACTTATACAGCTATCGGGCTTGGTGGTTGAAGGAGATAGTTTAAAAGGCGTACCGTTTACTTCCATTGTAATACAAAAATCAGGTAGAGGCACCGTAACCGATTATTTTGGGTTTTACACCTTAATTGTTGAGCCGGGCGATGTAATTGAGTTTGTAAACTTAGGTTATAAAGAGGCGCAATATATTGTTCCTGACACACTTACTTCTAAGCATTACGATAATATTCAAATTATACACCGCGATACGTTTACTTTAAAAGAGGTGAATGTTTATCCTTGGCCAAGTAAAGAAGATTTTAAAGCCGATTTTTTAAAACGAAATATAGCCAACTCAGATTTAGATCGTGCCAAACAAAACTTAGCCGCAGAAGAAATGCGCGAACTTATAAAAGGGGTAAGTATGGATGCTTACGGCAATTACCGCTACGCCATGCAGCAGCAGTATAATAAAATGTACTACATGGGGCAATATCCACCTAATAACTTGCTTAATCCATTAGCTTGGGCGCAATTTATTAAAGCCTTAAAGGCAGGTAAATTAAAAATTCAATAAAAAATTCTATCTTTATTGTAACTAATTAAAACATGTTGTTACCTAAAAGATATTTTCTTTTTTTATTCATTACTTTTCTTTGTCTTCAGGCGTTTTCGCAAGAACCCAAAACGCTTATTCGTTTTACCGAAAATAAACACCAATGGCAAGATTTCATTTTATACCGTGCGCAGCTTGATGGTGGTGCTTTGTATGCGCAAAAGGACGCCATAACTTATGGTTTTTACGACAAAGAAACTTACAGAAGTATGCACATGTCGGCAAAGCCTGCAAAACCTATAAAAACAACGGGGTTTCAGGTATTGTTTACCAATGCCAATCCAAATGTAAGCGTGCAATCATTTAATGCAGCAAAAGACTATTGCAATTATTTTATTGGAAGTGATAAAAAACGTTGGGCAAGTAATGTAAAAAATTACCAAAAACTTTTATATACAGATTTATGGCAAAATATTAATCTTGAAATGCTTGGACAGGATAATAGTGTGAAGTATAATTTTTACGTAAAACCTGGTGGAGACGCTACTAATGTTAAGTTGTATTATGATAAAACAGAGAAAATTTATCTCGATAAAAAACAATTAATTATTAAAACCACACTAAATGAATTAGTAGAGCATGAACCCTATGCCTATCAAATTATAAATGGAAAAACAGTTGAAGTACCTTGTAATTTTCAGTTGAAAAAAAATACAGTTTCATTTTCTTTTCCAAAAGGATACGATAAAAAATATGAATTAGTAATAGATCCGGTGCTTGTATTTGCAACGTCTTCTGGTTCTTTGGCAGATAATTTTGGCTTTGCCGGTACTTATGATTCGCAAGGAAATTTATACAGTGGCAGTATAGCATTTGATAACGGTTACCCGGTTGTAAACGCTTATGATGGCTCATTTAATGGTTTTTTCTCTCAGGGTATGGTGGATGTTGCTATTACAAAATACGATGCTTCGGGGGCTTTTTTGCAATATTCAACCTATTTGGGTGGAGCTAATAGCAGCGAAACAGTTACCAGTTTAATAGTTGATAGTCAGAATGATTTATTTTTATTTGGTGCAACAGGTTCAGCCGATTTCCCAATGACATCACAGGCTTATGATAATTCATTTAACGGGGGAGGGCCTGGACAAACCTTTACAGGTAGTGGTACTTATTTTAACAATGGATCGGATTTATACGTTGCTAAATTAAGTGCGGGTGGTAATCAACTATTGGCAAGCACATTTATTGGCGGAAGCGATAATGATGGGTTAAATATTAATAATGTGGCATCTCCTTCAAGCGGAGAAATTGGCCCAGATTCTTTACAATATAATTATGGCGATCAATACCGTGGCGAAATTCAATTAGATAATTTGGGCAATCCTGTTATTAGCAGTTCATCGCGCTCTGCCAATTTTCCAATAAAAAATGGCTTTGATAATACGCTTGGCGGCTGGCAAGATGCAGTTCTTTTTAAATTCGATCCTAACTTATCGCAATTGCAATGGAGTACCTTTATTGGAGGAAGCAATAACGAATCGGGTTGCGGATTATACATTGGTAAAAACAATGAAATTTATACAACGGGCGGTACAAGAAGTACGGATTTTCCTGCTACATCGGGCGCTTATAATACTTCATCTAATGGAGGTATAAGTGATGGATATATCACTAAAATAAGTGCAAACGGAAGTAGTTTGTTGGCTGCAACATACATAGGTACAAATGATTATGACCAATCTTTTTTTGTTCAGCTTGATAAAAATCAAAACGTATATGTATATGGGCAAGCCTTGGGTATCCTACCAATTATAAACGCATTATATTCTAATGCAAACAGCACTCAATTTATAAGTAAATTAAATAATAACCTTTCTCAAATTATTTACTCTACTAATATTGGTAACGGTACAGGACAAATAAATATTTCGCCAACTGCTTTTTTAGTTGATTATTGCGAGCATGTTTACATAGCAGGGTGGGGAGGCAATTTTAAAACCCAGCTTACTACTTATAATATGCCTATTACGCCTAATACTATACAAAGTTCTAACGGTGATGGATTTAATTTTTATATGGCAGAGTTGGCTAAAAATGCTGATTCACTTTTATTTTCTACGTATTATGGCGGGCCTTTAAGCTTTGAGCATGTGCATGGAGGTACAAGCCGATATGACAAACGAGGCATTGTATATCAATCGTTATGTACAGGTTGTGGTGGTAATCAAGATTTTCCGGTAACACCGGGCGCTTGGCCAACATCTACCGGAGGTTTAAATAATGGAGCCAATTGTAACAACGCAACTTTTAAAATTGATTTTCACAATCCATTAGTAGTAGCAAATTATACAGCAAATAAATTTGGTTGCGTACCATTAACGGTAAACTTTAATAATGTAAGTACAGGCGCAACAGCATTTTTGTGGAATTTTGGAAACAATGATACAACCAGCTCAATACCAAACCCAGTAAGAACTTATACAACTGCGGGTACATATACTGCCACACTTTTAGCATACAACCCAACTACATGTAATTTAAGCGATACCAGTTTTGTTACCATAACTGTTTTTCCAAAACCAACGGCGTCATTTACTTCCGTATATGATTCGTGTAAGAATAGTATTGCATTACAAAACACATCAAATACCAATGGAGCTACAGTTAGTTATAACTGGAACTTTGGTAACGGACAAACAAGCACTTTACAAAACCCGGGAACAATAGTATATCAGCCTGGCACATATACAAATACACTTATAGCTAATAGTGGCAATGGCTGCAGTGATACCGCTAAGCAGGTTTTACATTTTACTATAACACCGGTGCAATCATATCCAAACGCAACTTTTTGTTATGGCAATAGTATTCAGTTACATGCAAATGGAGGTACAACCTATACATGGCAGCCAAGTGTAGGCTTAAATAATGCAAACATTGCTAACCCAATTGCAACACCAAGCACAACTACTATTTACACGGTTACCATTCCGCAAACAGATGGTGCCGGAAGAACTTGTAATTTTATGTTGATGGATACCATAACCATTTATCCAAAAGTAACAGCTGCATTTAATTATTCGGTAAACCCATGTGGTAATACATTAGCCTTTAAAGATTCTTCTTATTCAAATGTAACTTCATGGAACTGGAATTTTGGTGATACGTTATATGATACGCATCAAAATCCTTCTCATTCCTATTCTCATCCAGGCACTTATACAATTACTTTAGTGGCAAACAATCAATATAATTGTTCTGATAGCATCAAAAAAGTAGTTACGTTAACAGGTTTTACGCCTATCAGTATTTCAAAAGGTACAACTGTTTGTCAGGGTAAATCGGTGCAATTAAATGCCACCGGCGGAATAACATACACCTGGACGCCAGCCGCCAATTTAAATAATGGATACATACACAACCCTATTGCCACACCAACAGCCACCACGCATTATACCTTGTATTTAACGCAAGTAAATAGTTTGGGAGACACTTGCACCTCTACACTTCATAGTAATATTACCGTGCCTTATTATTCATCTTCTTCGTTAGCTGTTTACGCATTGCCCGATACTATTATTGATGGAGGCTCATCTCAACTTAATACTTCACTTAGTGGTGGGTATATTATTTGGAACCCTGATTATAATTTAAGTAATGATAGTATTTTAAATCCGGTGGCAAGTCCGCACCACACAACTACTTATACGGGTGTTTATATAGATCCGTATGGATGTAAGTTTCCGGTTAGTAGCCTTACTATTTATGTTCTCTCAAATGGCTGTAACGAGAGTACCGTATTTGTACCCAATACATTTACACCTAATGGCGATGGAAAAAATGATGTGCTTTATGCACGAAGTAATTTTGTAACAGATATACATTTTGTAGTGGCCGACCGTTGGGGACAAATAGTTTTTGAAACCTATGATATAAACAAAGGTTGGGATGGTATTTTTAATGGAAAGCCTTGCAACCCTGATGTATTTGGCTATTACATTACTTTTAAATGTAACGATGGTAAACAATCCTTTAAAAAAGGAAATGTTAGTTTGATACATTAGTTAAAATTACTTGTCAGAAAATCTAACTTTTGTGTTCAGCAAAAGTTAACACGTAATTGTTGTTGTCTTTAATTGAAAACTCAGTTGCACCGTAAAATGTTTTTTCTAAACCTTTTAGCACGGTAACTTTTTCTTTAACAGATTCAAAAAAAGAATGAATGTTTTTAATGTTAATGTAAAGTAGGAGCGAAGCCCCATCTTTCCTGCTAATTTCAGGTAGTTCATTTGCAAGACTATCATACGTTTGAAACATAAAATTAACTTTACCGCAAGTCATCATAACCCAAACAAAATCTGTACCTGTTTCCGGTACCGACATGTTTATCTCAAAGCCCAATTGCTTATAAAACTCAATTGTTTTATGAATGTCTTTTACAAAAATATTGGGCGATAAACTTTCCATTTTAATTAACTAAAAATTTTAGAAATATTTACG
>CAIXZI010000495.1 GCA_903923915.1 uncultured Bacteroidota bacterium | reverse complement strand
TTTTTTTCCATACTGAACTTATATTTGTCCTGTGGGTGGGTATTTTCCATGCCGTCAATATGTTTTTCCTTGTCCGGTTGAAGATGGAAAAATAAATTTAAAGATTGGCATGTCGGTTAAAAAAATAGAGGATGCAGGAAAAATAAATTTCTTCTTAAAATTATTTCCTAAAAGTTTATTAAATAAAATTATTCTTAAAAGTGCTTTTAAAGGGTACGTGCACGATGTTAGTCAGGATTTTGATGTTTGGCAAAACAAAGTGTATATAGATAACCCGGCATTAGCTAAAGGCGATGGCCCCATTGGTAAATACAGACAATGGACAAGGCAGTTTTACGAAGGCTTAGAAAAAAGTACGATAAATTAAATATAAACGTAGTTAAAATTATTTATCGCTTTTTGAAAACCTCAACGTTTTTTGCCCGTTAGACCCAACTACTCTAAATAAATAATTGCCTTCTGTAATTAATGAAATATCCAATGTAATTAACATAGCTCCATCATTTATTTTTTGTTCCATCACTTTTTTACCGAGCATATCATAAATTTCAATATGAGATTGCAGAGCAGCTTCATTTAAACTTACATTAAGTTGATTGCCGGCAGGAACAGGAAATAATTTCATTTCTGAAAGATTACCATAGCTATTTATTCCCGCACTTTCATCCGCTTTTGGAGGAATAACCACATTTAATTTATTACTTGCCGTACAATTGTTTGAATCGGTTACGGTAACGCCAAACAATACATAACACACGTGAAAAATAGAGTCTGTGACTTGTCCATTTGGAGTCCAATGATATTTATAAGGTGCTGTTCCACCATTAACAACAGCCCATAAGGTGTTACCACAACCACAGGCCCCACCGCCTGTAGTAACTCTAAAGCAAGGCTGAACAATAATACTATCAATATATACACTTAACGGTGGTGGTTGGTTAATGGTTATAGAATCTAAAATACTAACGCCGTTATTATCAGTAACTAAAACTTTATAAGTACCTGCCACTAAATTGCTTGCTGTTGCACTTGTGCCACCAAAAGGTAACCAATTGTATGTATATGGTGCAGCACCGCCTGTTGCTGTAACGGTAGCGCTTCCGTTTGCGTTGCTGTTACATTTTGCGTCAGTAGCCGATAAATTAACACTTAAATTTGTTTGCGAAAAAGAAATAAAATGCATCATCCCTATAATTGAAAGAGAAAATAAAAGTCGCTTTTTAAAGATGCTCATTCTTGAATGATTTTAATCTATAACAAGTGTACAATAAAAAATAAGCAAAAGCAAATTTTTAACTTTTGCGGAAAATTTTATGGCAACCAAACAAGTCGTAACATACTGATTAGCGGATGCACCTCATTCTTATCGAAGTAAAATCTTAGTATATTCGAAATCTAAAACAACAACCATGAAGCAGGATTTAATAGTATCCCAATCCATAAAAATTAATGCAGACCTAGCTAAGGTTTGGCACGCATTAATTACACCCGAAATAATTAAAGAATATTTATTTGGTACGGAAACGATTACTGATTGGAAAGTTGGAAGTGAAATTATATTTCAGGGCGAATATGAAGGGCACAAATACAGAGATAAAGGTGTTGTAGTTGAAAATATTTTACACCAAACCATTAGTTATAAATATTGGAGTGGTTTTTCGGGGTTAGAAGATAAGCCTGAAAATTATAGTTTAGTAACTTATACATTAAATAGTGCTAGCGCTACAATAGCTGATTTTACCTGGACTCAAAAAGGATTTGCCAATGAAGATTCTTATAATCACTCTAAAAGTGGTATGGATGCCTTCCTTCAAAAAATAAAGGAAGTAATTGAAGGATAGTTTAAAAAATTTATGAAATAAAAATCGTACATTGTAAGTAATAAAAACAAAATACGATGATAAAGAATTTAGTTTTTAAAGGTGGCGGCGTTTTAGGCATTGCATACGCAGGTGTTATAGAAGTTCTTGAAGAAAAAAAAATTATACCCCAAATACAACGTGTAGCCGGAACATCAGCCGGTGCTATTATTGCAGCTTTAATCGGTTTAAAATACACTACAAATGATCTTTTAAAAGTAATTCAGTTTACTGATTTTAAATCATTTGAAGATGGAGATTCTTCACGGTTAAGCTCTAGATACGGATTACATAAGGGAAATGCATTTTTAACTTGGATGAAAAAGTGCATTACCGATAAAGGCCTTGCAGAAAACGCAACTTTTAGTGATTTTAAAAAAGCTGGCATGCTTGATTTGCATGTGTTTGCTGCCGATTTAAATAGTAAAATTCTAAAAGAGTTTTCGGTAATTAAAACGCCAAATGTAATTGTTGCAGAAGCCATTCGCGCATCTATCTCAATTCCACTTTTTTTTGAGGCATGGGCATTTACGAATGCTATACCAGATAATCATTTATATATTGATGGCGGTGCTATTTGCAATTTTCCAATTACAGCCTTTGATAAAGACGGGGTTATAAATAATGAAACCCTTGGCTTTTATCTTAAAACAGTAAATGACAATAATGTGCCAAGTGCTTTGCAAAGCAATCAATTAGAAATATTTATAAAAGATTTTTTTGAAACATTAACAAATGCACAAATAGCTGCTTTTGAAAACAATGTAGAAGAAAAAAAACGCACCGTAATTATAGATGATTTTGGTATTTCGGCCACCAATTTTGATTTATCTACTATTCAAAAACAACGATTATACAACTCGGGTAAAATAGCTACAGCTAACTATTTAGCTAAGCTTATACTGTAGTGAATTTTAAAAACTCTTATCAATTTAGTGTAATAAAATCTATCTCATTGATTTTCTTTTTACTTTATAGACAACCTATAATAGTAAGTGATTATTACAGGTAAATTAATTTTAAAAGCTGTGCAACATCAACAATGAATTGATCGCCTCTTCCAAAATTTACCCAATTAAGACTTACATTTTCACTCGAAACTAACATTGCCCCAAATCCAGAACCTTGGACCGTTTGCTTTTTGCTATTGGAGATAAAATACAATAAGCATTTACGATTATTACCTTTCAAGGAATTATCCTGAAGTAGATGTAATGCATAATGTGTTCTTCCTGCACTCGGTCTTGAACCAATTATACAAACTTGACCGCCATTCAAAGCAAGTGGAGTAAATGGCATTTTAATATCCGGCTTTGGTTCTTTAAGGTGTTTCATTTGGAATCATTTATTTTCATTTTTTCCATTGGTATTGGTTACTTACTTTTATAGTTAAATGTTAAAATTTAAGCCAACGTAACATTTTTAATCTCCGATTCATTAGATAACCACCAAAAAACTCATTCCTCGGCACTCCTGACTGCATTAGGTAGCATTTTTCGCGCTAAGCCATACAAATCATTAGCTGAAATTTTAAATGAGTCAGGAGTCATCAGGAATGGTCGGCTTTTTTGATAGTTACCCCCTTGAACATATTAAAAAGCAAAGTGCTTCTTTTTTCCTTATTGGTTATCGGAGCAATATCAACCGTTAAGGTTAAAGTTTGATGTTCATCATTATCAAGATCGTACAGGTGTCTAACCAATTGATATTTTGAAACGCCCTTTTCTTCTTTTACTAATTCCATAATAACGAGTTCGTTGCTAAACTGTATCCCGAATTTGTTAAGTTCTTCCATATCTGTGAAGTTGTTTTCTTTATATATCACATTCTTCCTGAGGAAGAATTGATTTTCCACTCGCGTTAGAAATTTACTTTTAGCGAGAATGAGAAATCTTTATTAAAATGAGCCAAAAGAAAGCAACAAGGAAATTAAAAGTGTATACAAAGATTCAATCCACAACTAACAATCGTCAAAGAGTTAAATCGGAAATAAGGCTGAGTGGGTTTTGGTTAATGGATTACAATTTTTACCCAAGTAAGGAAATTTCAGTATTCTGCGAACAAGATAAGATAACAATTACATTGATTAAAAGCTAATCTTGAATTCTTTTCTTAGAAATCTCCTTTCAAAGCCATTAGTGCCTCCTCCTTAGACAAGTTATTGTTATTTAATTTTTTTTTAATAAGTTCCATACTTCTATCAGTTAGGGGCTCGTTTAAAAGGCTATATCAATACTCGTGATGAAAACAACAAACCAATTATTGCACCCGAAGGAGGTAAAAAGGAAGAGTTAATTAGACGTGCTTTTGGCGACTTTATAACAGGTGTTTACAATATAGAGGAACTAAGGCGTAAACTAAATAAGGAGGGCTTAGATTGCACAAGGAATTCGTTTTGGATGCTTTTAAGAAACAAGGGATATATCGGAAAGGTTTTAGTTCCTGCATACAAAGATGAACCTGCAATTTGGGTAGATGGTGTTCACGAAGCTATTGTTGATGAGAAAACCTTTTATGCAGTGATAAACTAATCAAAGACCATATTGAAACTGATTCGTTGGATATAGAATTCAAACACTATCTAAAAAAAGGTCTTTGCCTTGTTAAAAACCTGCCAAATGCTTATAAAAAGGGCAACACAAAGGATAAACAGATTATTCTCCGTTCGATACTGAAGGAAAATCTGCGAATTGAAAATAATGAAGTTCGAACGGGAGAATTAAACGATACCTTTTCTCTAATTGCCACAACTGACGGGGCTTTTAGGGCAAAAAAAAAGCGGACAGTTGCTAATATTTTGCAACTGTCCGCTATGGAGGTCCCGGGCGGATTCGAACCGCCGTAGCAGCTTTTGCAGAGCTGAGCCTAGCCACTCGGCCACAGGACCATTTTTTGCTAGGGTGTAAAGATAACAATTAAAATAAATTTAGAAAAAGAATATTTATTTCTTTGTTTCATATTGTTGCAGGCAATCTCTACAAAGACAATCGGTAAACTCGTTTTTTAAAAGATTAAGTGTAGTAGTATCTAATACAAGCGTTTCGCACCAACAGCCATGCCTACCGTTACTACAAGTAAATTGTTTTTTGCAGCAAGAACAATTTTTAACAACCATTTTTATTCAATCTCCACATAAACCTTTTCTACGTTGCCATTCATAGGCGGACTAAACTTAGTAACCCGTACCCTGGCTTTTTGTACCATAGCAAAATCATTTAAAACAGCTGTGTGAATTCTATCGGCAACTTGCTCTATTAACTTAGCACGTATAGCCATTTCTTTTTTCGCAATTTCATAAACAGCGCAATAATCTATGGTTTTGCTTAAATCATCCGTTTTAGCGGCTTCGGTAAAATTGGTTTGCATATACACATCTACTTGATAATGCCCGCCAATCAAGCCTTCTTCATCTAAACAACCGTGGTATGCGTACAGTTTTATTCCTTCAACGGCAATAATGTGATTCATGCTACGAAGTTAATAGTTAATAGCAATTAGCTGTAAGCCTTTAGTAAATTATTGACCCTACTAAGCACTTACAACTAATAGCTAATGGCTTTTTATTATTACTTTTGCATAGATTATGGCATCCGCAAAAAATCCTGCTTTAAAATATATTTTAATTACTTGGGTGGTTATTATTTGCCCGGTATTGCTTTTTTTTTTAGTGGTATTGCTAACTTCTGTTGGCACATTTGGCGAGTTGCCCGAGGTAGAAGAACTTCAAAATCCTAAAAATAATTTGGCTTCCATTGTTTATAGTAGTGATGGAAATGTATTAGGTAAATTTTATAAAGAGAACCGTGTAAATGTAAAATATAACGAAATCAGTCCGAATTTAGTAAATGCCTTAATTGCTACTGAGGATGCTCGTTTTTATGAGCACAGCGGGGTAGATTTAAAGGCTTTGTTTCGTTCGGTAACAGGCGTACTTACCGGAAACACCAGCGCAGGCGGCGGAAGCACACTTACCCAGCAGTTAGCTAAGATGCAATTTCCACGAGAGAATTTAAGTAAGTTTCAATTGGTGTTTCGTAAAGTAAAAGAGTGGATTATTGCCGTGCGTTTAGAAAAACTTTATACCAAGCAAGAAATTATGGCCATGTACTTAAACAAATTCGATTTTTTGAATTTAGCGGTAGGCGTAAAATCAGCTTCGCAAATATATTTTAATACAAGTCCGGATAAATTAAATATACCGCAAGCTGCTATGTTGGTGGGGATGGCAAAAAATCCCTCGTTATTTAATCCGGTAAGGTTTGCAGAGCGAACGCAACAAAGGCGCAATGTGGTATTGCATCAAATGGTTAAGTACGATTATCTGCCGCAGGCAAAATATGATTCTTTAAAAACGCAGCCGCTTAATTTAATGTTTAGACCAGAAGATCATAACGATGGCTTGGCGACCTATTTTCGAGAATATTTGCGTGATAATTTTTTAAAAGAATGGTGTTTAATGCATAAAAAAGAAAACGGCAAATCGTATGATATTTATAGAGATGGATTGAAAATTTATACCACTATAGATTCTCGTATGCAAAAATATGCCGAAGAGGCTGTGAGCGAGCACATGAGCACCTTGCAGGATTTGTTTGCTAAAGAATGTAAAAATAAAAAAAATGCGCCTTTTGCCTGGAATGTAAATAAAGATGAGATTAA
>CAIXZI010000494.1 GCA_903923915.1 uncultured Bacteroidota bacterium | reverse complement strand
GATAACCCTTTGTTTAATGCAGGCAAAGGTGCTGTGTTTACACATGATGGTAAGCATGAAATGGATGCTTCTTTAATGAACGGAAAAGATTTAATGGCGGGTGCTGTGGCAAGTGTTAGCAATATTAAAAACCCGGTTTCTTTAGCAAGAGCCATTATGGATAAATCTGAGCATGTGTTTTTAGCCGGACAAGGTGCTATGGAATTTGCCAAAAAGAATAATATTGAATTTAAACCCGATGAATATTTTTATGTGCAAATGCGTTATGAGCAATTACAAGAAGCATTAAAGAGTGATACCATTGTTTTAGATCATACCGTTGATAAAGAAAAAAAGTTTGGTACCGTTGGTGCCGTTGTTTTAGATATTCATGGAAATTTAGCTGCTGGTACATCAACCGGAGGCATGACCAACAAGAAACACGGTAGAGTAGGAGATACCCCAATGATTGGTGCAGGAACGTATGCCAACAATAACACTTGTGCCGTAAGCTGTACAGGGCATGGAGAGTTATTTATACGTTCGGTTGTGGCTTATGATATTTCTTGTTTGATAGAATACAAAGGCTTATCGCTAAAGCAAGCTTGTGATTTAGTTGTGCAAGATAAACTGGTGAAAATTGGTGGTGAGGGTGGTTTAATTGCCTTAGATAAAAACGGAAATATAGAATTACCTTTTAATTCGGAAGGAATGTACCGCGCAAAAAAATCTTCAGATACAGATATTTATATTGGAATTTATAAATAGTTAGCAATAACTATTTACATCATCATACTGTGCTGTATGGTAAGTTTTCTATTTTTTAAATCGTAATGATCTCCAAAAGCCATAACGTGTACAATTAAATTTTCAATAGAAACGGGCGCACCCATATCTACATCGCTAATACTGGTATCACGCATTTGAGTACCATCAACTAGCATAACAAGCCCGGAGCCAATAGCCTCCATGCTGTTGCCATTTAAAATTAACAACCCTGTATCTTCTCCTAAACCAATACCTAAATTTATTGGGTTACTGGCGCAAGCATACAACAAACGTCCAATACGACCGCGTTGTACAAAGTGCGTGTCAATAATTACATTATTAATAAATCCTAAACCGCCTGTTATTTTAACCTCTCCTTTTAGCAATGCTTCCTGACTACTACCTTGGTATATCATGTTGTTAGAGCTGGCAGCAGCACCCGCTGATGTACCGGAAATTACAAAATCTTCATCTTGATATTTATCTAATAATAAATGATGAAATGAGGTTCCTCCAAAAATAGATGTCAAGCGCAATTGGTCGCCGCCAGTAAACATTACCACGTCGGCATTTTTCAATCTTTCTAAGCTATCAGCCGAGTTAGCATCTTCGCGGGTCTTAATGTTTAATACACCAACATTTAAAACATTCAATTGCGCAAATGCTTTTATGTATTCTTCGCCAACTTCTTCAGGAATGCTTGATGCAGTAGTAATGATCTCAAACCTTGATAAATTATTTTTGATAGATTCGGTAGTTATTCTTTTTAAAATTCCTTTTTCAAAAAACTTCAAATTTCTTTTTAAATCATCCGGGTTTTCTGAAAAACTTCCTCTATCAACCGAACCACCTATAATTACTAATTTACCTTTTGGATTGCTCATGTATAATTTATTACTCTACAAATTTAACCTTATCCTATCGATAAATTAACCTTAACTATCTAAATTATGGCTTTATTTTAAACAGTCTTTTGTTTATATAGAAAACAAAGGGTATATTGATGAAAATTTACTTTGCTATATGAAAATTATTGAGATTAAAACCCTTAGAGGCCCTAATTACTGGTCTAATTACCGCAAAAAACTAATTGTAATGAAATTAGATTTAGAGCAATTAGAAGAGTTTCCTACCAATAAAATTGACGGTTTTGCTGAGCGATTGGAAAAAATGTTGCCTTCTATGCGTAAACATCGTTGTTCTAAAAATCATGAAGGTGGTTTTTTTGAACGTGTTGTTGAAGGTACCTGGATGGGACATGTTATTGAGCATATTGCTTTAGAAATACAATCTTTGGCGGGTATGGAGTGTGGTTTTGGCCGCACGCGTGGCACAGGCACTAAAGGTGTATATAATGTAGTGTTTTCTTATATGGAAGAAACCGTTGGTGTTTATGCAGCAAAAGCATCGGTTAAAATTGCTGAAGCTATTGTTGCCGGAAGTGATTATGATTTAGAAAATGATATTAAAACCATGCGCAAAATGCGTGATGCAGAGCGTTTTGGACCAAGTACCGGAAGCATTGTTGATGAAGCTGTTGCTCGTAACATTCCTTTTATTCGTTTAAATAAAGATTCGTTAGTGCAATTGGGTTATGGTAAAAATCAAGTGCGTTTTAGAGCCACTATGACTGATAGAACCAGTTCTATCGCCGTTGACTTAGCGAGTAATAAAGATGAAACAAAAAAAATGTTAGAAGCAGCAGCTATACCTGTTGCTAAAGGTATGTGCATTGCTTACGAACATGAGGTTGATGAAGCCATTGCTAAAATTGGTTTTCCATTAGTATTTAAACCTTTAGATGGAAATCATGGTAAAGGCGCGTCTATCAATGTAAAAACAGTTGAAGAAGCTAAAATTGCTTATGAACACGCAAAAAAATACTCACGCAAAATAATTGTAGAGAGTTTTATTACCGGTTACGATTTTAGAATACTTGTTATCAATAATCGTTTTATAGCGGCTGCATTAAGAGAGCCTGCACATGTTATTGGCGATGGAAAATCTACCATTCAACAATTAATTGAAACAGAAAATAAAGACCCGCGCCGTGGTTACGGACATGAAAATGTTTTAACCGAAATAAGTATTGATAAAGAAACGCACGACCAGCTTGCTAAGCAAGGTTTTATATTAGATACAATTCTTAAAAAAGATGAATTGTGTTATGTAAAAGGTACAGCCAATCTTAGTACGGGCGGCACTTCAACAGATGTTACAGATATTGTTCATCCACATAATATTTTTATTTGCGAACGTATTTCACGCGTTATAGGTTTAGATATTTGTGGTATAGATATTATGGCTTCTAACCTTAGCGAGCCTTTGCAAACTACCGGTGGCGTTGTGCTGGAAGTCAATGCTGCTCCGGGTTTTCGTATGCACTTAGCGCCAGCCAAAGGTTTGCCACGTAATGTAGCTGCTCCGGTTTTAGATATGTTATATCCGCAGGGTAAATCTTGTAGAATACCCATTATTGCTATTACAGGTACTAATGGAAAAACAACTACAACTCGTTTAATTGCTCATATTGTAAAGAATCATGGTTTTAGGGTTGGTTATACAACTTCAGATGGAATTTACGTGCAAAATTCGATGCTTACCAAAGGCGATACAACAGGTCCTGTAAGCGCTGAATTTATTTTAAAAGACCCTACTGTAGAGTTTGCCGTATTAGAAACTGCTCGTGGTGGTATCTTACGATCAGGCTTAGGTTTTGGTAAGTGCGATGTGGCTGTTGTTACAAACATACAAGAAGACCACATGGGCTTATCAGATATCCATACACTAAAGGATATGGCTAATGTAAAAGGCGTTGTTGCCCGTGCTGTTAAGCGCGATGGTTATACGGTTTTAAATGCTGATAACGAACATTGTGTTTCTATTTCAAAAACTACCGATTGTAAAATTGCTTATTTCAGTATAGATGAAACCAATCCTGTAATTGTTGAACATTGCAAACATGGTGGTATTGCTGCTATTTATGAGAATGGTTACATAACTATTAAAAAGGGCGATTGGAAATTTCGTGTACAAAAAGCATCTCACATCCCATTAACTTTTGGTGGTAAAGTAACCTTTATGGTGTATAATGTTTTAGCGGCAACGCTGGCATCATACGTATATGGCTTTACTATTGAAGATATTAAAACAAGTTTAGAAACCTTCATTCCATCGGCAGCACAAACGCCCGGGCGAATGAATATTTTTGATTTTAAAGAATATAAAGTCATGATAGATTTTGCGCACAACGCGGATGGCTTTAGAGGAATTAAAGAGTTTTTATCAACTATTGAATCTCCTTACAAAATTGGAATTATTACTGGTACAGGAGACAGGCGTGATGATGACATCAGAGATATGGGAAGAATTTCTGCAGAGATGTTTGACCATATAATTATTCGTCAGGATAAATTTTTACGCGGACGATTAGCTGATGACATTGTAAAATTACTGGTTGAAGGTATACATGAAGCAAATCCAAAACAATCATACGAGTATGTTCCTAAGGAAATAGAGGCTTTAAAGCACGCGCTGTCTTTAGCAAAACCTGGTACATACATAGTTGCTCTTAGCGATGTAATTGATAATGCAATTGATGTGGTGCAATCTTATTTAGATAAAGAAAGAGGTGTTTAAGTTTTATTAGATTAAGCTAACTAATATTTATAAATAAATATTGCACAGATACTACACATATATTAAGTTTACCATTCAAAATTAAACTCATGAAAAAAACAGTTACAACTTTAGTTTTATGTCTAATGGCATTTGGTTTTGTAAAAGCACAAGTAACTTATAATGTCTATGGAGTTACTGGTTCGGATGCAATACAAGGTGTGCTTCCAAAAGATTCTATAACTCTATCTTCTGTATATGATTTGGATATTGATAAAACAGGCAATTTATATGCGGTAGATAGAGCATCTAACAGAATTTTTAAAATAAACCCAAGCGGTCAAATAATAAATATTCGTTCAATATATCCTAATTATGCTTATGGAATTACGATTAATAAAAATAACGGTGATGTATTAGTTACAGACGGAAACACAATTATCAAATTAGATTCTTCACTAAACTCTGGAGGTCTTATTGCTGGTAATAACAATTATGCATTTTCTGGCGATGGAGGTCAAGCTACATCTGCAGATATAAATTTGGCTGCGGGTATTTGCTATGATAAATTGGGTAATATTATCTTCTCGGATCAGTATAATAATTGTGTTCGAAAAATTGATGTAAACGGCATAATAACAACCATAGCAGGACAAGGAGGTACAGCCGGAGCTTATGCCGGAGATGGTGGGCAGGCAACTGCATGCCAGCTAAATTTGCCCAGTTTTGTAACGGTAGATTATAACAATAACATATATATTGCCGATAACAGCAATCAGCGTATCCGAAAAATAAATGCTTCTAAAGGAATTATAACTACTATAGCAGGTAACGGAACGGCGGGCTATTCAGGTAATAACGGTTTGGCTGCATCTGCCATGATTAATTTCCCTAAAAAATTAGTTTATGATAGCGCAAGCAATAGCTTGTACTTTTCTGATCAGTTTAATTATGTAGTACGAAAAATAAACCTAAACACAAATGTAATTACAGTGGTGGCAGGAAGTGGTGTTTATGGAAATGCAGGAGATGGTGGAATTGCTACTTCGGCTCAATTATCATATCCACGGGGCTTAACAAAAGACAAAAACAATAATTTATATATAGCCGATAACGGCAATTACAAAATTCGTAAAGTAAATTTAACTACGAATATAATTACTAAATATGCAGGCAATGGAACATGGGCTGGAGATGGCCATTTAATAGAATATGCAGCTTTTCCATCAACGCACTTAACTCAGGACAATAATGGTAATGTATATGTTGGAATAAATTCGTCTGTTAGAAAAATTAATACAAGTGGTATAATGACTTTATATGCAGGAAGAAACGATAGCACGGGATATAGTGGAGATGGTGGGCCTGCAACAAATGCAAAACTAAATCCGCCACAGTATCTTGCTGTTGATAAAAACGGTAATGTTTTATTTTCTCAAGGTAGTGGTGATCCTTATCCAGGAAGTGATACCATTTATTGTATAAGAAAAATAAATGCTTCTACAGGTACAATTAGTGCCATTACTAAACCGTCATATAAACCCGACGATTATACTGGTGATGGCGGTTTAGCAAGCAATGCACAGGTAGGTTACATTAGTTGTATGACTTTTGATAATAATAACAATATTTATATTGGTGGGATAGATTATAGTTTAAGTACGAGGTGGTTTATACGGAAAATTGATGCTGCAACGGGGAAAATAAATTTGTTTGCGGGTAATTATTCTTTTGGAGGTAGCGGTTATAGTGGCGATGGTGGACTTGCAACTTCAGCTCTTTTAAATGGCGTTAGAGATATGACGGTATGTAATAATGCTCTTTATTTTGTAGATGGGATGCTTGTAAGAAAAATCGATTTATCAACTAATATTATTAGCACCTACGATTCAACGGGGCATAATGCCGGAACTTTAAATCATCTTTATCTTTCTTCTGATGGAGCTAATAATATTTATGAAGGAGTGCAGGATAATACAAGTACAACCGGATTTCAAATTCAAAAAATAAATACATCTAATAACAGTAAACAAGTGATTTTTAATCAAAGTTTTTTCAATACTTATTCTGGCGATGGAGGACCTGCATTAATAGCCGGGAGCCCATATTTAACTCAAATTTCAAGTAATGCCTCGGGTTCAAATATTTACATTACAGACAATGGAAACATACGCTTATTAACGCCACAAAACTTTGTAGCACAGCAACCTCTAGCAACATTGTTATCTTGTGCTGGAGATAGTGTAAAATTTACTTCTACTTTTGCTACTCCTAACTCAACATCATACAATTGGCAGGTATATAATACTTCAACATCTAATTATATTAATCTTCAAAATGATAATACGTATAATGGTGTTAATACAACAACTTTATCTATTAATAATGTAAATACAAATTTAACCGCACATAAATATAGATGCGTTGCCCAAGGTTATCCAATTGTAGAAACAAATAATGGCAATTTAGTTGTACATATATTACCTACTATAACTGTAAACAGCCCAAGTGTTTGTTTAAATCATTCCGTTTCAATTACAGCTGTGGGAGCTAGTACCTATACGTGGAGTAATTCTATGAATGGTGCAAGCATATCTGTTTCACCTTCTGTTTCCGGAAATTATACCGTTACAGGAAGCAATACATATAATTGCAAATCAAAGGCTGTTTCTAATGTTACTGTAGTTACTCCTGCAACCCCAAATATTTGTTTAGTAACAACAGATAGCGCAACGTTTTATAATTACAATACTATTTATTGGGATAACAGCCAGTATAATGGTGTAGATAGCTTTATTCTATATAGATATGATGCTGGTGTAAATAATTATTTACGTATAGGTGCAGTTAGTAAAGATTCTAGTCGTTTAAAAGATACATCAAGAACCATTACTGGGCCTAACGGCGGAGACCCTAATTATACCAGCTATAAATACACATTAGCCATTAGAGATACTTGTGGTAATATTGGCACACAAAGTCCACGACATGAAACGGTTTTCTTACAAGACCAACACAATGGCAACTTTAATATTAATCCTTACGTAATAGGTGCAGGGCAATCTAATCCGGTAACAGGTTATGCTTTGTATAGAGATGTTACAGGCACAGGCAATAATTTTAGCTATGTTACTACTATTACCGGTATTTCTGCCACAGATCCTACGTATAACTCTTCGTATGTTTATCGTGTAGATATTTTAGGATTTAACTGTGTTTCAAATCAGCGTTTAGCAGGAGGAAATAATAATTTATCTATTCGAGCAAAATCTCATAGCAATACTAGTAGGTTTGCTGCTAACGGTATTAAGCAAATTAACGGTGGTTTACAAGTAGGTGTTTATCCCAACCCAACTACAGGTATGTTTACCATACAAACTCCAATGTTTGAAAATACAAGTGTAGAAATTTATAATTTAGTTGGGCAAAAATTAATTGTAGCGCATTTAACAAACATCGTTACACAACTAAATTTAAGTAATTTAACTAACGGAATGTATCAGTTAAAAATTATAAAAAATAATACGGTTGTTTATCAAAGCAAAATAATTAAAATAGATTAAGATTAAACTAATGAAAATAATAGTTACTCTTTTAGCCATAGCATTTTGTTTAAACACAAATGCACAAATAATAATTACTGTTGCGGGCAACCATGCTGCGGGATATACTGGCGATGGAGGTCAAGCAATTAATGCAGAATTAAATAATCCAATTGGAGTGGCTTTCGATGCTTCAGGAAATATGTATATAGCTGACCAAAGTAATAATAGGGTACGTAAGGTGACCCCATCAGGCATTATAACAACTTATGCTGGTAGTGGTGGTACAGGTGCTGTAGGCGATGGAGGGCAAGCTACTGCGGCCAGATTGTTTTCTCCTGCAGGATTAGCCTTTGATACAAAGGGTAATTTATATATATCTTCAGGAAATGTGGTGAGAATGGTAAATACTTTAGGTGTTATAACAACGGTAGCAGGTAACGGAACGCAAGGTTACAGCGGTGATGGAGGTTTGGCTACTGATGCAATGCTTGGTGGCCCTGCGGGAATAGCTGTTGATTTGCAGGGTAATTTATACATAGCTAATTCTAATGTAAGTGCTAATGTAGTACGTAAAGTAAATACGTTAGGTATTATAACCACTTTTGCAGGCACGGGTACTTGGGCTTATAGCGGAGATGGGGGACAAGCCACCGCGGCGGCATTAAAAAACCCTTATGATGTAAAAATAGATGTGTTGGGTAATGTGTATATAGCTGACTTTCAAAATGGCTGCATTCGCAAAGTAAATACAGCGGGTATTATAAGCACTTATGCGGGTAACGGAACAGTTGGATTTAGTGGAGATGGTGGTCAGGCAACTTCCGCACAATTAAACGACCCAATTGGCTTAGCAATAGATGTTATAGGAAATGTTTATATTTCAGATTATAGTATGAAGGTTCGCATGGTAAATACTTTAGGTATTATAAATACGTTAGCCGGTGCAAATTTTTCAGGAGGCTATAGTGGTGATGGTGGACCTGCAACTGCTGCTGCGTTATTTTATCCGGCAGGCATTGCTCTTGATAATTACGGCAATTTATTTATAGCTGATCAAAATAATAATGTAATAAGAGAGGTTGGTAAATGTATTTCGGTTGCACCTAATATTTGCATGGTAGAAGTAGATAGCCTATCACAAAATAATATTATTTATTGGGATAAAACTGCTAACAGCTCAGCCGATACTTTTTATGTTTATAGAGATACCGCCAACTATAATTATGCTTTAATAGGCAAAGTGCCGGCTAGTTCTTTAAGTTTATTTGCAGATACCGTGCGTCATCTTTCTGTTACGGATGTTAACGGCGGAGACCCTAATTCTAGTTCATGGCGCTATAAAATTGCCTATGGCGATACCTGTGGAAACAGCAGAAGTATTAGTCCTATGAGCCCGTGGCACCAAACCGTTTTTATGATAACAAATAATAGTGGTAATTTTAGTTGGAATTTTTATCAAATAGAAGGCGAAACAATTCCGGTATATCAGGTGCAGGGTTATTATTTTGAAGTAGATAGCTTTAGTAATGGGCATTATCACATAATACAGTCATTAAGTTCATCTTCCACTGCTTATCATGATACGCATTATGCTAATTACCCTAATCCTACTTGGCGCAGTAACGCTTTTGGATTTAATTGCACCCCTACCTTAAGGCTTGCAGGTGGTAATAATAATTTATCTATTCGTGCAAAATCTCATAGCAATACAAGCAGAATGGCTCAAACTACCGGATTAAATAATTTTAATGTAAATAATTTAACTGTTTCTCCAAACCCTAACGCAGGCTATTTTATGGTTGAAACAGCTAGCAAAGAAAAACAGGTTATACAACTAGTTGATGTAAGTGGTAAATTAGTGTTAAGCCAACTTATTAATGGAAAAACTAATATAGACGCTACTAACTTAACGGATGGTGTTTATAATTTAACCGTAATTAGTAATCAAGGAGTGATAAACAAAAAACTAATTATTGTTAAGTAAATTTTAATATATAATTTATTAAAACCTCACAAAATGAGGGTTTTTTAAGTAACAACTTATTTTTTGTATTTAGCTGCTTTTTTTTATTTTTAATCCTTTAAATAAATTTTAAATGAAAAAAATTCTAGTTGTTTTTTTGCTTCTTTATATTAATCAAATTAAAGCTCAGGTATGTTTTTCTACGGCAACAAATTATACAATAGGCACTAACGTTTTATCAAAAAATATTACTACCGGCGATTTTAATGGTGATGGTAAAATCGATTTGGCTATTGCTGCGCCTCATGCAGCAACAGTTACCGCATCAGAAGTATCTATTTTGTTAGGAAATGGCTCTGGAGGATTTGGAGCGGCAAATGTTTTTACAACCGTAGACCAACCGTATGGCATTTGTAGCGCAGATTTTAATGGTGATAATAAAGCTGATATAGCCATAGCAGTTAATGGTACCACATTGCAAGGTTTTTCTATTATGTTGGGAAATGGTGCAGGCGGACTTGGAGCTTCAACTTACAGTATTGCTACAGGTTCTAATCCCGCGGCCATTGTAACAGCCGATTTTAATGCAGATGGCAAAAAAGATATTGCGGTAACAAATTTTAATGCCACTCCGGCAACTGCTTTTCCAATATACTTAGGTAATGGTAATGGTGCTTTTACACTTCATTCTACCGTTACAATTGGTTCGGGTACAGTTAGCATACATCCGGGTAAAGTTGTTTGTGCTGATGTAAATTCTGATAACAAATTAGATTTTTTAATTGCTTGCGAAGATGCAACCAACAAAATGGATGTATGCTTAGGTAATGGTTTAGGAGGAGTATCTTCATCTACCTACTATACCGTAGGTACAGGTGGTTCCTACAACCCAATGGGTATAGCTACTGCCGATTTTAATGGAGATGGTCATGCAGATGTAGTAACAGCAAACGGTTCAACTAATGATGTAACAGTATTATTAAATAGTAGCACAGGTACAGGTGCTTTTACGGTAAATCATTATGGAGCAGGGAATAATCCGCAGGCTGCAGCATGTGCCGATTTTGATGGCGATGGAGATATAGATATTGCAGTAGCAAACGCAAGCGCAAACCAAGTTTCTATATTAATTAATAATGGTGCGGGTGTATTTAACGTGCCAACTACGGCTACTGCTTTTGGGGTAGCAATAAACCCGGTGGAGTTGGTAAGCGCAGATTTTGATGGAAACGGTAAACCCGATTTAGCAACCGCCAATAATAGTGCTTCATCTGGTAATACTTCTGTTTTATTAAATTCATTACCGGGCGCAATAAGTATTAGCGGTATAAATACTATTTGCACCGGAAGTAACACTACTTTAACTGCTAGTGGAACAAGTAGCTATACCTGGAGTGCTAATGCAGGAAGTGCTGTTAGTAATACTATAAATATTAGCCCTACAAGTAATACAGTTTACACAGTAACCGGTACCAACACTACCTGTACAGTAACTGCAACAAAAACAGCTACTGTTACTGTTAATCAATTACCTGTAATAAATATTGTAGCATCTCCAACCTTTATTTGTAATGGAAATCCGATAACACTTACTGCATCTGGCGCTTCCACTTATACGTGGTCTAATGGCATTATCAATGGTGTAGCTTTTACACCAACTGCCGTGGCTACCTATACTGTTACCGGAACAGATGTAAACAATTGTACTAATACAAACACTATTTATGCCGGAATACCAACACCCGAAATACCTAATATTTGTTTAGTAACAACAGATAGTGCTTCGTTTTATAACTACAATTTTATTTATTGGGATAAAAGTCAATACACTAATGTTGATAGTTTTATAGTTTACAGGTATGTATCAAACGTAAACAACTACTTAAGAATTGGCTCGGTTAGTAGGGATTCTAGCCGTTTTATCGATACTGCAAGACATATACCAACTATTGGCACACATGGTGGAGATCCAAACTATACAACCTATAGATACACCTTAGCTATTAGAGATACATGCGGTAATATTGGTGCTCAAAGTCCAAGGCATGAGACCGTATTTTTACAAGATCAACACAATGGTAATTTTAATATTACTCCGTATGTTATTGGTGCCGGACAAACAAACCCAGTAATGGGTTATGATTTGTATGTTGATGTAACAGGTACGGGTAATAACTTTAGTTATCTAACATCTGTAACCGGCACTTCTGCAACAGACCCAGGCTATAGCGCAGCGTATGTTTATCGTATAGATATTTTAGGCTTTAACTGTGTTTATAATCAACGCTTAACAGGAGGAAATAATAATCTATCTATTCGTGCTAAATCACACAGCAATACAAGCAGAGTAGCTCAAACTACCGGGTTAAATACTTTAGTAAATACTAATAATTTAGTAAGCGTTTACCCTAATCCTAATAACGGTACTTTTGTAATTGAAACATCTATTACAGAAAAGCAAACCTTGCAAGTATTTGATGTAAATGGTAAATTAGTGTTAAGTCAAATTATTAATGGAAAAACTCAAATTGATAACATTAATTTAGCTGAAGGAGTGTATAATTTAACTATAACATGTAATCAAAACGTACTAAATAAAAAACTAGTTATTGTTAAGTAAATAGATGTAATTAATAAAATATGTACCACCTTTTTAATTTTAATTGTTTTGTTAGATAAAAAGGCTAACCCTTACGGTTTAATATTCTTATTTATTCTGGTAAGTCAGTTGTTGTTCTCGCAAAAAATAGACTCAT
>CAIXZI010000493.1 GCA_903923915.1 uncultured Bacteroidota bacterium | reverse complement strand
TACGGCAAAAATGGTTTATGGCATTTTTGATATGATTAAAGGCGGCAACTTTAAAGAAAATTCAACTATTGTAGCTATACATACCGGCGGTTTACAGGGTAATAAAGGATTTGACAATTAGTCGATTTGGCAATTAATTAATGATAGTTTCTCATTGTCTAATTATCAAATTGACTAATTGATTATCTTTGCATTATGCATCCAGCCTCTTGGTCAGATTTTTTAATTTTAATTGCATTACGTTATTTTTTATTAGCAGGCTTGGCGTGGTTAATTTGGTATGTTTGGCTGGGTAAAAAAATAGCTTTCAAAAAAATTCAATTAAAATTTCCAACTAATAAAGATTACCAACGCGAAATTTTATATTCTGTTTGCACTATTTTTATTTTCTCGATAGTGCCAACCATAGTTCTTTTAACGCCAGTAAGGCAATATACGCAGTTTTATACCTACCCTGGTAAATATGATGCAAGTACCCTTTATTTTTGGTTAGCTTTCCCAATTATGTTTTTTGTACACGATGCTTATTTTTACTTTGCTCACCGATTAATGCATCATCCTAAATTATTTAAATCGGTTCATTTAATTCATCATAAATCAACTAATCCTTCGCCATTTGCAGCCTTTGCTTTTCATCCGTTAGAAGCTGTGGTAGAAATTGGCATTTTTGTTTTACTAATTTTTATGATGCCCCTATGCAGGTGGCATTTGTTTATTTTCTTTTTATCATTAATGGTTTATAATGTTTATGGGCATTTAGGCTGGGAAGTTTATCCTAAAAAATTTAATACAAGTAAAATAGGTAAATGGATTAATACATCTGTAAACCACAACCAACACCACAAACATTTTACTGGCAATTATAGTTTGTATTTTTTATGGTGGGACAGAATTTTTGGTACGCTTCGTAAAGATTATGATGAGGCTTTTGAAGAAGTTAAAAACAGAAATAAGTAAATTATGGCTCCTAATATAAAAATAGGTTTTGGTTTTGATGTACACCAAATGCAAACAGATAAAGCCTTATGGCTGGGTGGTGTGCAAATACCACACACAAAGGGCTGTGTAGGTCATAGCGATGCCGATGTATTAATACATGCCATTTGCGATGCTTTACTTGGTGCTGCAGGACTAAGAGATATTGGCAATCAATTTCCTAATACAGATAACAAGTTTAAAGGTATTGATAGTAAAGTGCTTTTAAAAGAAACGATGCAGTTGCTTCAACAAAAAAACTATAAGGTTGGTAATGTAGATTGTACTTTATGTTTGGAAGAACCAAAAATAAATCCACACATTGTAAGTATGCAAAAAGCGTTGGCACCTATTTTACAAATTGCCGAAGAAGACATATCTATTAAAGCAACAACCAATGAAAAACTTGGGTACGTTGGCAGCGAAGATGGCGCAAATGCTTACGCTGTGGCTTTGATTTATAAAGATTAGCTTCTCGCTAAGACGCTAAGTTTAACAATCTTTCTTTTTTTTCTGCTCTGCGAACTCCGCGTCTCTGCAAGAAAAAATTAAAAGTGCAGGTAAAAATCTCCGGTTAGTTTTTTGTATTCGTCTGTATAATTATGCCTGCCTTCGTTTTCAATACTTAGTATTTGCTCAGAAAAAAATTCTTTAGTAAATTTAAACAACATAATATGGCGCTTCTCTAAATCATTGGTAGACTTTGTTTTTATGCGTAATAATTTCACTAAATGAAAACTATTTTTTTCGGCCAAAGCTTTAAAATCAATCGCTTCTTTAGTTGGTAAAATAATGTAAAACATACCTTTATCATTCAGCATTTTTTTTGCTCCTGAAATTAAATCAGCAAAAGTAAGTGTATCCGTATGCCGCGCATGATTTCGTTCTTCATCCGGAGCCTTAGAAGAATCAACAAAATAAGGTGGGTTAGTAATTATTACGTCGTATTTTTTATCCGTATTTTTTGCAAAATCTTGCAAACTTGTTTGATAAACTTGTATTCTTTTAGCCCAAATAGAG
>CAIXZI010000492.1 GCA_903923915.1 uncultured Bacteroidota bacterium | reverse complement strand
TTTATTAGGTTGCGATCGTGATGAAATTATGGCTGCCTCGGGTAAAACCGGTATGGGTGTACTCGAAATTTTAGAGCAAATTGTGCATCGTATTCCTGCTCCAAAAGGAGATGAAAACGCACCCTTACAAGCCCTAATTTTCGATTCTGTATTTAATTCTTTCAGAGGAATTATTGCATACTTCCGTATCTATAATGGCTCCATTAAAAAAGGAGATAAAGTACGTTTTGTAAATACAGGCAGCGAATATAATGCTGATGAAATTGGCGTGTTACGTTTAAAGCAAGAGCCGCGAGATAAAGTATTGACGGGAGATGTGGGCTATATCATTTCCGGAATTAAAGAAGCAAAAGAAGTAAAAGTTGGTGATACAATTACCAATGTTGCAAACCCTTGCGCAGAAGGTATAAAAGGTTTTGAAGACGTGAAACCAATGGTATTTGCCGGTATTTATCCTGTTGATACCGACGAATACGAAGAGCTTCGTTATAGCATGGAAAAATTGCAGTTAAACGATGCTTCGCTTACTTGGGAGCCTGAAAGCTCGGCTGCGCTTGGCTTCGGCTTCCGTTGCGGTTTCTTAGGTATGTTGCATATGGAAATTGTGCAAGAGCGCTTAGAGCGCGAGTTTAACATGACGGTTATTACAACCGTTCCCAACGTATCTTACATTGCATACTTAACTAGCGGCGATATGGTTATTGTAAATAACCCAAGCGATTTACCCGATCCGGGACGAATTGATTACATCGAAGAACCTTATATTAAAGCTGCCATTATTACAAAATCTGAGTTTATTGGGCCTGTAATGAGTTTGTGTATTGAAAAACGCGGACAAATTATTGGGCAGAATTACCTGACTGCAGAAAGAGTTGAACTTCTTTTTGAAATGCCTTTGGGCGAGATTGTATTTGATTTTTACGATCGTTTAAAATCTATTTCCAAAGGATACGCTTCCTTCGATTATCATCGTATTGGTATGCGTACTTCTGATTTAGTGAAACTTGATATTTTATTGAATAGCGAACCCGTGGATGCTCTTTCTGCCTTAATTCACAGAACCAATGCACACGAGTTTGGTAAAAAAATCTGCGAGAAATTAAAAGAATTAATTCCGCGTCAACAGTTCGAGATACCTATCCAGGCTGCTATTGGGGCAAAAATTATTTCGAGAGAAACTATACGTGCCATTCGTAAAGATGTTACCGCAAAATGTTATGGTGGAGATATCTCGCGTAAACGTAAACTACTTGAAAAGCAAAAAGAAGGTAAAAAGAAAATGAAGCAGGTTGGTAGTGTAGAAATTCCGCAAAGCGCGTTTATGGCTGTACTTAAGTTAAACGATTAAATCACATCAATCTCTTTTTACTCCCAATAATTACCCTCCTTGAAGGGGTTAGGGCGTTCAGCAATTAAATAAAAAAACTAAAAACAATATTTGGTTTTCTAACGCTGAACTCTTTTAAAAGTCAAGAAGCGAACATTTTTTTGACACATAAAGTTAATCATATAAAAACTTTTTTTATTGGTTCTATTTCATTAACTTAGTTATAACAAAACCAAGAAACCATGAAAACTAATAGCTTCAAGCTTGCGTGCATAATGGTACTTTCAATAACCCTTTTAGGGTTGCAAGCACAAACAAAAGAAAACGGAAATAGTACCGAATCTGATACCCTTGCTAAGTTTCTAAAAATTAAAGGTAAGTTTGATAATTCAGTTACCGACTTTAATGGTGTTTATACCGTAAAACTAATTTACAATAATAAAGTAGTTGAAGAGCAAACTTTAAAGGTTTCAAAATCATTTTCATTTAATCTTGGCAGAAATTGTTTTTATGCTATTAAGATGGAAAAGGATGGATATATTCCTAAAATAATAAGTATTTCTACTATGGTGCCTAAGGCCTTAGGTGAGTCAGAATCTTACACATTTAAGCTATCAACCAATTTGATAAGTATGGAGTTGTATGGACTTTTTGAGGATGATAATGTGGATTTTCCCTCGGCAATTATATACTATGATAAAGGCAGTGATAGTTTTGAATTCAGTCAGAAGTACACAGAAGCTTTAATCAAAAAAATGAAAAGCGACTTGCTTGCAGGTTTGTAAAATTTTATTTCTATACCTAATTACTTCGATCTCCTTCTCAATGGGGGTTGATGAAGGTTTTTTACTCCAAGCCCTGTTTATGAATACTAAAGCTTGGTAGTTTAGAAGCATAATAACAAACAAATTAAACCATCTATTTATCCGTTTAAATTCATAATTTTGGACTTCATTAAAATTCATGGAAAGAATAGAAGTTTTAAAAACATACAAAATATTTATAGGTGGGCAGTTTCCTCGCACCGAAAGCGGACGATACTACCCCTTGCTTGATAAAAACAAAAAAAACATTGCCAATATGTGCCTATCATCTCGTAAAGATTACCGAAACGCTGTTGTTTCCGCACGTGGCGCAGTAGGCGGTTGGAGCGGAAAATCGGCCTTTAATCGCTCACAAATTTTGTATCGTTTAGCAGAAATGTTAGAGGGACGAAAAGAACAATTTATTAATGAACTTATTCAACAAGGCTCTACCAAAGTGTCTGCGCAAAAAGAAGTTGAATTAAGCATAGACCGTATTGTTTATTATGCAGGTTGGTGCGATAAATACCAGCAAATATTAAGCTCGGTAAACCCGGTGGCATCATCTCATTTTAATTTCTCAGTACCAGAGCCAATGGGCGTTATAGCCGTTTTGGCTGATGAAACTACTTCTTTAATTGGTTTGGTTTCTGTTATCATTCCGGTTATTGCGGGCGGAAACACCTGTATTGCGTTAGCCTCAGAAACAAAACCTTTATGCGCTATTACCTTAGCTGAGTGCCTTGCTACCAGCGATTTACCGGGCGGTGTAGTAAATATACTTACAGGTACAAGTGCAGAATTGCACTCGCATTTTTCTTCTCACATGGATGTAAACGCCATTGTTTATTGCCGTGATAACGCTACCGAGCGCAAAACCATTGATGAAAACTCGTCGTTGAACGTAAAACGCTCATATTACTGGAACAAAAATTGGGGTGCTGAAAGCGAGCAAAATCCATACTATATAACTGATTTACAGGAAATTAAAACAACCTGGCACCCAATAGAAAATATTGGTGTTGGTGGAGCAAAATATTAATTCTTAATTTTTAATTATAAATTATAAATTTTGGCTTATCTTTGCCATCCTTAAAAAAAACAGACATGCCTAAAATGAAAACTAATTCCGGTGCAAAGAAAAGATTTGCATTAACCGGGTCTGGTAAGATTAAACGCAAGTATGCTTTTAAAAGACACATATTAACCAAAAAAGAAAAAGATCGCAAACGCGCATTACGCGGAAGTGGTTTAGTTCACAAAACAGACTTAGGAAACGTAAGGTTTCTTTTGGCTATTGGTAAATAAGCTCTATAAAAAGCAGAAAACTAAGATCTAACAGAAAATTGTTAAACAACGATGCTCAGTAAAAAGATTTGCCATGTGAGCAAACACTGAAACATCTCAAAAACAAAAGAAAAAAGAAAATGCCACGTTCAGTCAATCACGTTGCCAGCAGAGCACGCAGAAAAAAAGTCCTTAAATTAACCAAAGGTTATTGGGGCGCTCGTAAAAACATTTGGACAATAGCCAAAAACGTTTGGGAGAAAGGTTTAACTTACGCTTATCGCGATCGTAAAAACAAAAAACGCAGCATGCGTGCCATGTGGATACAACGTATCAACGCAGCAGCTCGCGAACAAGGTATGAGCTACTCTCAGTTCATCCATAAAATTCATCAAAAAGATGTTCAGTTAAATCGTAAAGCATTAGCAGATTTAGCTTTAAATCATCCGGAAGCTTTTAAAGCGGTACTTAATTCTATTAAATAGAATCTTGTAGCAATTTTAACAGTTATAGTTAAAACTAAACCCCGAGTAGCAATTACTTCGGGGTTTTTTTATATTTGATAACTTTAATTTAACGTGAAGATGAAAAAAACCACTTTAGTAATAGCTTCAGCTATTTTATGTTGCAACACACTGTTTTCTCAAACAGCCGGACAAAAGAAAATATTATTTGATAATACACATGCCGAAACTGCCGGAAGTGGTGACTGGTGCATAGACTCTGATATACAAAACATGACCTGGTACGCATCCGGGCAAACAGGTACTGGTGGTAGTTACTATCATGCTAATCCTCAACAATACCCAACACCTACACAAACAGCGGTAACCTCTGCAACGGCCGAAACCTATTGGAATGGCGCACTATCTTATTGGGCTACAGATTGTGTAAAAAAGGGTTATTGGG
This sequence comes from uncultured Bacteroidota bacterium, assembly GCA_903923915.1. GTDB lineage: Bacteria > Bacteroidota > Bacteroidia > B-17B0 > Aurantibacillaceae > PALSA-968. Next base: position 8,851 of record CAIXZI010000492.1, on the reverse strand, counting down.
TAGAAACGCTTCCTTACACAGGGCATATTACATATGGTGCAACTAACACACAAGACTTAAGTAAATACGATGTATTTATAGTAGATGAGCCAAACATACTTTTTACGACTGCCGAAAAAACTGCCCTTATGAATTTTGTAAAAAACGGAGGTAGTTTATTTATGATATCTGACCATACGGGAAGTGATAGAAATAATGACGGGTACGATTCTCCAATGATATGGAATGATTTGATAACTAACAACAGCGTTCAAAACAATGCTTTAGGTTTTAAATTTGAGTTGCAAAATTTTTCGGATGCAAGCGGAACTCAAACAAGTGGAGGCAATCCTAATGTATCTACTTTATCAACAGATTCTATTACAAAAGGATCATTTGGTACAGTTAGTAGAGTTAAATGGAGTAACGGAACTTGCATGACCATGACACCTTCGCAAAACGCAGATGTAAAAGCACATGCATGGAAAAATGGTAAAGGGCAAACAGATACAGCTGTTGTTTGTGTAACATCGCGTTACGGTTGTGGAAAAGTAGCTGCCATTGGCGATAGCTCTCCTCCAGATGATGGAACAGGTAACACCGCAGGTGGTAGCATCACTTTATATAATGGATACACCGGAGATGTGGGTCAAAATCATCGTGACTTGTTAATGAACATGACTATTTGGTTAGCAGAAGGATCAAAAAATTGTACAACCACAGGTATTAATTCTGTTATAGAAAATAATGAGTTAACTATTTATCCAAACCCGGCAAACGGAAAGGTTGAAATTAACTTTGCCAACAACGCTGAAAGCAATGCCGTTTTTAGTTTAATGAACATAAACGGACAAATTGTAAATGCTGCACAAACGCATCAAAAAAATAACAATCAGGATGTGTTTACTATAGATACTACAACGCTTGAAGCCGGTATTTACTATTGCAAAGTTCAGGTAGCAGATAAAATCGGCATAAAAAAATTAGTTGTTCTAAACAATTAATTCTGTTTACAATATTTTATTCGGATATTCGTTTAATTATTAAATGAAAAAGAGTTTCCTTATACTTTTTAGTTGCTTTTGTTTATGCTCATCCATTGCTCAAAACAACAGTAAGCAATACTTTTCGCATGATGTTGGTATTTTACTTGGAGCCAGTTATTATATTGGTGACTTAAACAGCGCGCATTTTGCTATGTCGCAGCCTGCAGTTGGCGTTTTTTACCGTTTTAATTATAGTTACCGTATTGCTTTTAAAGCCGCGTTTAATTACGGAAGCATTCAGGGAGATGATTCGCAAAGCAGTAACCCCGACCAATTAGAACGCAACCTTAATTTTAAAACAACCATTATGGAGCTTTCTGTACGCACTGAATTTAATTTTTGGGAATACAGAACCGGAGATAAAAAATTTGTTTTTGCACCCTATCTTTTTTTAGGTTTGGGTGCCTTTCATTTTGATCCGCAAGCTCACTTGGGCAACCAATGGATTAGTTTGCGAGACCTTTCAACCGAAGGGCAAAAAACACCTTTAAACCCCACGCAAAGAAAATATATGCTAACACAAATGTGCATACCCTTTGGTATTGGTTTTAAACTAACCGTATCTAATCAAATAGGCATTGGCGTTGAGTGGGGGCCTCGTAAAACATTTACTGATTATTTAGATGATGTTAGTGGCAAGTATGTTGACCCAGGTAAACTGGCACAATACAAAGGCGGTACAGCTTCTGCTTTAAGCAATACCAGTAAAAAAGCCGGCGCTATTGCAGATGATGTTGGCAAATTACGTGGCAACCCAAGCACGAAAGATTGGTATTTTTATTATGGCCTGGTTATTAGTTTTAAATTGAAATTTAAACCAAAAGAATGCGCGCGTGCTTTTTAGGTAATTTAATCTAAGCCTTCTACTATTTTCTGACAAGCTTTATACACCAGCTGAAAAACTAATTCAAAATCTGTTTCGGTACCGTAGTAAGGATCTGGAACATGCTGATTTTGCTGAGGATGTAGCACATTTAACAAAAAATCTACCTTATTTTTATGAGATGTATTTTTTGCAAGCGATAACACATTTTCATAATTGCTTTTATCCATTACATAAATTTTATCGAAGTTGTCAAAATCAGCTGATGTAAATTGGCGTGCGCGTAGTGCGCTAATATCAACACCATTTTTCTTAGCATTAGCAATGGTTCTATGATCGGGGGCCTCATTTACATGATAATTTGCCGTGCCGGCAGAATCTGCATGAACAAGGTTTTGCAAGTTGTTTTCTTTAATAAAGTGCAGCATAATGCCCTCTCCTAATGGAGAGCGGCAAATATTACCTAAACAAACGAATAAAATTTTTTGCATGATTTTTATTTTTTATTTCCGCGTTAGGGATTAAGCTCACTATTTTTGTTTTTTTAATTGCTTCGCAGAATGCTGAAAAAGCATTTGCAGCGAAAATCCTTTTATTGTAATCAATAAAAGATTGTAGTGTACAGTCCGACGGCGTAACCGCCGTAACGCCAAAATTTATACAGCTACGTTATATTCGCGCAAAGTATCGTTTAATGATGTTTTTAAATCGGTGCTTTCTTTACGTTTACCAATAATTAGTGCGCAAGGCACCTGAAACTCGCCAGCCGGAAATTTTTTGGTATATGAACCCGGAATAACCACGCTACGCTCTGGCACAATGCCTTTCATTTCGATAGGGTCTTTGCCGGTTACATCTATAATTTTGGTTGATTGCGTAAGGCAAACATTGGCACCTAAAACCGCTTCTTTGCAAACACGCACGCCCTCAACTACAATACAACGACTGCCTATAAAGCAATTATCTTCTATTATAACGGGTGCAGCTTGCACTGGCTCTAACACACCACCAACACCAACACCGCCGCTTAAATGCACGTTTTTGCCTATTTGCGCGCAACTACCAACGGTTGCCCAGGTATCTACCATGGTACCGCTATCTACATAGGCGCCAATGTTTACATAACTTGGCATCATAATTACGCCGCTTGCCAAATATGCACCGTAACGCGCAATGGCATGAGGTACTACACGCACGCCAAGCTGAGCATAGTTTTTTTTGAGTTGCATTTTATCGTGAAATTCTAATGGGCCAATTTCTATGGTTTCCATTTTACGGATAGGAAAGTATAAAATAACGGCTTTTTTAACCCACTCGTTTACCTGCCATTGTCCGTTAGATAGGGGCTCTGCCACACGCAGTTTGCCTTTATCAAGTTGTTCAATTACTTCATTAATAGTGGCCTGTATAGACGCATCTTTTAGAAGTTCGCGGTTTTCCCAGGCTTGTTCGATAATTTTTTGTGACATAGTGTGGCTTGTTTATGCTTTGCAAGTTAAATAAATATTGTATATTTGTGCCCTCTAAAAATGGTTTTGTAGCTCAACTGGATAGAGCATCTCACTACGGATGAGAAGGTTTGGGGTTCGACTCCCTACAAGACCACGGAATAAAAGCCTAATAGACTGATAGATAGTTTGTTAGGCTTTTTTGTTTCCTATTTTAGTCCACGGTTAGTCCAAAACAGAGGTTATTTTTGTTTTTATTACGATTTACTTTACCCTTACCAAATCAATTAATTTAACTTCTAAAGCCTTTGCAATTTTTAATAGTGTTTTTATAGTGGGATTAGTATTGCCATTTTCAAGCCTTCCTATACTGGATTCCTCAAAGCCGCAGTTAGCCGCAAGGTCAAGTTGGGTTAAGCCCTTTGCAAGCCTGTATTTGCGTATATTCTTACCTATTTGCTTTATTTCAGACATACCTCTTCAAAAGTGAGGTATTAGAAAAGAAATTAGCCCAACATATATGTAGGGTTTATTTTACACTACATTTGCCAGTAATAAATAATCTAAGAATGAAAAAACTAATACTTACTACAGCTTTAATAGCAGTTTTTTTAAATGGCTTTTGCCAAGACTCAGAGAGTGAATTACATAAAATTGTTATTAATAATTACAAAAACTTTATCGGTAGCTCTTTAGCCTCAGTTAAATCATTTTGGGAGCAAAAAGTTTCGGTTATTTATGAGCATCAAAGAACGGTAGGCGACAAAACAATCGAATATTATTTAATGTTTGGAGATGGTGGCGCACCTGATTTTGATGCTGTATTTAAAAACAACAAGTGTGTTGAGTTTTCTTTAAATATTTACGCTAAGGAATCTTCTATTGTTGTTGCCAAACTAAAAGCAACAGGATATTCATTTAATAAGGTGGATAGTGTTTGGGAAAACAAAAGCATTAAAACATGGGTTGGTTTAAAAAAGATTGGCACAGCTTATTCTCAATTAGTTGAGGTTAATTATGGTATTGATGATGAAAGTAGTGTTACGGCAGAACCAGTTATAAAAGAAAAGGAAGCAGAATTTAATAATGCCATTTCTTACTATTACAGAGGGGTTTCAAAGAATGAATCAAAAAATTACAAAGGGGCAATTATTGATTTTACTAAAGCTATAAATTTAGACGCTAAATATAATTTAGCTTTTAATAGTAGGGGATTTTCTAAATTAGTATTAGGAGATTATAAAGGAGCAATAGAAGATTATAGTAAATCTATCGAATTAAACCCAAATGACGAAGTTGTATTTTATGAAAGGGGTTCATGTAAAGTAAAACTAAAAGATTATAAAGGAGCAATAGAAGATTATAGTAAATCTATCGAATTAAACCCAAATGATGCAGATACCTATTATCAAAGAGGTAATTGTAAAAAATTATTAGGTAATAAAAGTGATGCCTGTTTAGATTTCTTGAAAGCAAATAATTTGGGAAATACTGATGCGAATGAGCAAATAAATAAAAATTGTAAATAGATTACGCAGTTAATCTTCTATTAATGGTAATACATTAATAATTACAGGTTTTAGTGTTTCTTCTTTGGTTGTAACATCGTATTTCTTTGGCATAAAATATGGAGCTAACTTGGTAAATAATTCCACAAATCTATCCTTATCCTGTTCAAACACTTCATCTAAGGCTATTTTAAGACGGGGTACTTGACCTTCTAATGTTTGTGTAAATAATTCACGAGCCTCTTTTGTTACATTGTTTGGAGTTCCTTTTTCGCGCCCTCCGGTTTTATCTCTTTTCATGGTATCTATTTTAATCTACTTTAGATAAATTATTTTGTGTAAGATGTAAAGTCTTCGTTTACTTTTTCATCAAGTTCCTTAATGGCATTGCTTTCAAATGAAAGTTGAGGTGTGTTGCAAATTGACTTCACTTTATCTTTACATCGTTTCACTTGCATTTTGTTTTTAAACACGCCTTTCGTTTTGGCTTGCTCAATCATTTGCAGTATAGCAACTTCGCCACCGATTGCTTTTATACCATTCAGGTAGATTAGTTTTTCAAAGTCTTTCACGTTATTTAATGATTTGGGTTCTAATTCAAATAGTTTATGTTTTTTAATTTTTAGATATTCAGCTTTCCACCTGTTACTAATACCTAAATAAAACTTTTCGTTATACAGTATAGATGCCTTGACTTCACTTAATTTGAACTGTTGTTTTAAATGGCTTTTAAATCTTAATTCATATCTAAGCAAATTACTTTCTCTTAATGGTTCGGGTATGGGTACTCCTTTTAATTCTTGTTCATATATCTTGCCATAAAACAGCATTTCTTTTAATCCATTCCGGTAATATATACCGTTGTTTTGCTCTAATCGATTATAACGGCTTGCTTCCCCTAAAAATGGGTAGTAAAACGGTACTTCATAATTCATTTGTAAATTTTTAGCTAAATCAATTCGGGTAATATTCGCTTCGTGTATAGGTAAATGAAGCTCATCTGAAAGCATTGTGATTGCCTCTTTTGTTTTTATTAGGTCAAGGGTTTGTATATTATCGCCAAGTTTGTATTTACATATACTACCAGTTAAGAACACACCCTCTTTATTTACACTTATTCTATAATTCTTTAAATTACCTCTTATACTCACTGTATCTGTGGTTTGGCAGTAAACTTCTTTTACATTAGTTAAATAACATGGTATTTCAGAAAGTAAATCAGTATTCACAACCCTTTCTTTTGGTAAATATTTATTTACAGTATCATACATTGCGGGTAACAAAAACTGTTACTTAATACAGATTAACATATAACACTTAGTTATTATTTAAAGGGTAATGCCTTTGCACTTGAATTAATAGCGATAATCTACTCTGATTGATTAAAAGCCTCTTAGATAGCAGATTAATTGCTTTGTCGCTCAAATTAACGATGTGGGGCGCAGCCTTTAAAAAGCTCTCCACGCATGATGTTTTATTTTTCATGCCTTTAGTCTTTATCTAATGGAATAATTGCGGCTTCTACCTCATTTCTTTTATAAAGAACGCGGTTGCCTATGCCGTATGCTTTTAACTTCTTTTTAACCGTCCAGTTATGAACCGTGCTTATATCACATTTTAGAATTTCTGATACCTCTGTACGGCTAAGGTATTCTGTTGGCATTTTTGGTGTGAAATTCTGCTTAATCTCCTTAATCTCATCCTTAAGAGAATTAAATAAAGCCCCTATCTCATCAGAGCTTATTCCGTCAATAATTGTACTTGTTTTCATTTAATGCCATTTAAATCGGCACTGCAAGTTGGGAATAGTGAAATTTTTTTGTAGGGTTAAAACTATGCTAATTTAGGGGGTAGTTTCTCCCCGTAATTTTATTGGGCTTTCTTAGCTCTTAAGCCATCCTTTATCATTATAGCATCTAAATTTATATTGTTATTAAGCACATTTATAAATTCAGAAATAAAGGCATATATTTCATTTTTTGAATTAAAAGCGGCTGTTTCCTTAGATAGATAGGCAACAAAAGGCTTTAATCCTAAAATAAAATTCTTTTTATATTGTCTTCGGTTTAGGTTTCTTTGTTTTAATGCAGGAATTTCTTCGGAATAGTGTTCGAGTAAGAGATTAATAATGTCATAGCACAAAGGGTATGAATTAATTTTAATAGTAGGTTGCTTGTCGGTATTAAATACAATCTCCTTGATAGCAGGTGTTTTAATCGTTTCATTATGGCTTAAATTTTCATGTCTCTTTTGAGATACTATTTTAGAAAGAAACTTTTGTAATTCGATTTTCTGCTTATGTTCGTCATGGTGTACCTTTTCAATATTAACCTCAGTAAACCATTCAGTATTTTCTAAAGAGGCTGCATATTCTGTAAGGAAATAAATTAAATCGCTTTTATTAATGGTTAAGTTATGTTTAACGATTAGATTAATTGCTGTGTTTAAGTCAATCTTATCTTTATAGTATTTGTAAAAGTTGTAAAATCTGCTATCATTTAATTTAGAATAATATTTTTTAATCAAATTGAAATTTGGCGCAATTCCATCTTCTAAAGCGAGTTGCATCCCTTGATATTCACTTGTATATTGAAAATCAGGGTGTTCGTGTCTTTCTACTCTTTTTTGCTCCATACTAAAAGTATTCTGCCGCTTGCATGGCTGTTTCTGTTTGTGTTTTACCTATGTATTCTAAAAACATTTTTTCGGTACTATGTCCGGTTATATACTTCAAAATAGATGTAGGAATACGCCCATAATTATTAGTGGCAAAAGAACGTCTGCCAATATGTGAGCTTACAAGCTCCCACTTTTCAAATACACCTGTTTCTTTTCTGTTAGTTTCGGGATTTTTAAGGCTGCCTTTTATCTTTTGGGTAAGTCCGGCTAACTGGCAAACTTCTTTTACATAGTCGTTATATTTTTGGTCTGAAATCACTTGCGGAAAATCGCCTTTACGCTTTTTTAAGATAGCAAGCACTTTTTTACTTAGTGGTATCTTCATTAATTTACCTGTTTTTTGTTGGGTAAATTCTATAAAATTCTTTTCGTTCTCTACTACTATTTTGTCTTTTGTAAAGCGTAGAAAATCGGACACTCTTTGCCCTGTTTCGCAGCTAATCAAAAGCCAATCCCTTGTATTAATGAGATAATCGGCTACTAACTTCTTTTTTTCTATTTGTTTTATCTCATCTAAGGTAAGATAAACCTTGTCAGCCTTATTGTACTTTACTTTTATGTTGTCAAGTTGAAAATTAGTTAAAATGCCATTTGCCCTTGCATGAAAACAAATTGATTTAATAAAGATTATCGCCCTTGCGATGGTATTTGGTGCGTATTTATGTTTCACGCAATAAGCCTCAAACCTCAACTTAAAATTCAAATCAATGTTTTTTATAAAATATTCGGTTTTTGTTTCGCCCTCAAAACGACTAATTAGACTTTTTACAACATTTAACTTCTTAATACTCGATCCTGAAAGTTCGTTACCCTTGCATTTAACATAGTAATCAAAGTATTCTAATAGCTTTTCGGTTATCTGCAACTCTTTTGGGGCAGGGTGTATAAACCTTTTTAGCCACTCTGAATTAATCAACTCTTTCCCTATACTATTCGTATAGTGTTTAAGTAAGTCAGCATCTAAATCTTTTAATTTATTTGAAAGTGATTTGGGGTCGGCATCATTTTTTTTTGGTTGTCCCTTTTTTGCGCTCCAATCACTTGGATTAATAGAGTATTTTGTTTTGGCTTTGGCATCAATGGCTTTGCCATCCCTTAATCTAACATAAATACCAGCTGGACTTTTAGTGCTTTGAAGATAAAATTTAATGCTTGCCATAATGCAAAGATAAATGTTTAATCCATATTTAGTCCATACTTAGTCCATCTATTTGCATTTATTTAGATTTAATTAGATTATATGTATATTTGTAAAATGGCTGTTATTATTGACTTTACAAGGGGTGTTGAGGTTTTTAGGGTGGTTTATAGGCATAGCATATTTAATTATTTTAGTCCCTACAAGACCACCTCTAAAGCCCTTGTAAA
>CAIXZI010000491.1 GCA_903923915.1 uncultured Bacteroidota bacterium | reverse complement strand
GCTAAAAACAAACCCGCTTCATCATATGGCGAATTAATTTCTGCACCCAAATTTATTGGAGTATCCCACTCGGTTTTTGTTTTACGAACCGACATCCAAATATCGCTATTACCAAAACCACCTTTTCTTTCTGAAGTAAAATAAAGTGTTTTTCCATCAGGTGATATACAAGCTCCACCCTCCCAATAGCTTGTGTTAATAGGTTTACCAAATGGCTCGGGTGTTCTCCATTTATTGTTTGATACTTTTGATACAAATACATCTCCACCTCTTGATTCAGCATCAGTCATATCATTTTTATAAATAAATATTTGCTTTCCATCTGCCGAAATACCTGTGCAAGCAACGTGCGATGTTTTTTGGTTAATCTGTCCCGGAATTTCATCGGCCTCAACCCATTGTTGTTTAGCACTATCCCAGGTTGTAAAATAAATATTCTCAAAATATTTGCCATCACCTTCAATATCTTTTACTGATTCTTCATTTGCCGGGCGACGAGAATTGAAAAATAATTTCTTGCCATCGGCAGTAATAGCAGGCCCTTTATCCTCAAATTTAGAATTTACGGTTTGGCCAAGGTTTTCTATTTTTACCATAACAGGACTTGCTTCAAATTTTTTAGCATTGTTACACTGGCTAATATAAACATCCGGATTATTATCTTTTACATCTGATGCTGTTGCAATAGTTTTATAGCGCGTAAACTCAGTTAATGCCTCATCTACTTTATTATTGCTTAAATAAATTACGCCCAATAAATAAAAATTTTGTGGCTTAACACTAGCAACTGTTTTACCTATTTCAAGGTATTTAAGTGCCTCCTCTTTTTCGCCCAATTTATAACTGCAATCAGCTGCTAAATATAATATTGTACCATTTTTAGGACTTTCGGTAAGTATTTCTTTAAACATAACCAATGCTTCGCGTATTTTACCGCCATACATTTTTTGTTTTGCCAACTCGGCTTTTGCTTTTGCCTTTACACTAAGTTGTTCATCATCGGTAAGTATGCTATGTGCATAAAACGAAGTAGAAATAACGGCTAAGAATAAAACGAATATTAGTTTCTTCATAATTTAAATTTGATTTGAAAGACTAAAAGTAAGAATTAAAAAACAATTGTTTTACAATGTTTAAAAAATATTGAATGTTTTTTAATATTAATGCTAAATACGCATTAACAGATACCATCTTAACCCAAGTAATATGTGGCATTAAAATGCCAAAATAAAAACTATATTTGTTGCAATGCATAGATTAAAAAATAAAGTTATTAAATCTTGGTTTTTGGTTCTTATACCTTGCCTTTTATTTTTTAGTTTCTGTAAACGCAGCCCTACCACTTGGGAAGACGATTTGGTTGCCCCATTGGCAACAGGCAGTTTATCTTTGGCCAATTTGTTTCCGGATACTATTATTAAAGCCAATGCAGATAGCACATTAAAAATATCTTTTGAAAGCACCTTAATTAACTACCAACTTGATAGTTTGATAAAGATACCCGATACCACAATTACAGTGGCATTTACGTATTCTTTTGCTACTACATCTATTACGCCTGGCATGCAGATACCTATTGGAACCTATCCAGCCGAGAATATATATAATCTACCCAATGGTATTCAGCTTAAAAAGGCGGTTATAAGGCAAGGCAAAATAAATTTTGTAATGAAAAATACTGTCTATCAACCTTTGGTTTATCATTATCAATTATTGTCTGCCACTAAAAATAATAGCATTTTAGATACGTCTTTTTATATCCCAAAAGCCGATTCTATAAGCGGACAACCTGGTATTTTAAATGGAGTTATTAATTTAAATGGTTATACTATTGATTTTAGTGGATTAAATCATGGGTTTAATACTACGGTTGAGAATGATGAACTACATATTGCATCTAATGCGCAATCGGGGCGTCTTTATACAGGACAGGGGTTTAATGCCCAATTTACATTTCATGACATAATACCCCAATACGCTGTTGGTTATTTCGGCAACCAAACCATTACGGTTGGGCCAGATACCACCTCTTTTGTTGGCTTTAACTCTATAAAAAAAGGCATACTTAATTTAAACTCTGCCAATGTTAGCGTTAATATAAGCAACCAATTTGGCGTTGCTATGAAGGCAAGCATTAGTAATTTATCATCTATAAACACTTACAACCCAAGCACGGTAAATTTAAATACATCGGTTTTAAATAATATTATTGTAAATGCAGGGCACGATAATAATGGCCCTAACAACCCGGTTGTTAATATATCTGTTTACCCAACCATAAAAACACTTAATAACAGCAATAGCAATGTAAAAGATTTTATAGGCAATTTACCCAATAAAATATCTTACAAACTTAACGCACAAATTAATCCTCCAATAGGTGGCAACAGTAACCAAAGCGGTAATAACGATTTTGGTTATTATGGCACTGCTTTTAGCGCTAACTTAAGTATGGATATACCTTTATATTTTGCCGCAAGTAATTTAATGTTGGCAGATACGGTTAGTTTAAACGTATCCAGTATTAGTCAGCTACAAAACATAAACAAAGGCAACATTATTTTAACAGCAACCAACCTCTACCCTTTTAGCATTTTTTTAAATGCAGTTTTGTTAGATGCTAATAAACACCCTATAGATAATTTATTTAGTAGCCCTAGTCTTATTGAAGCACCTGCTTTAGATGCCAATGGAAAAGTTATAGCTGCTTTAAAAAGTAAATTGTATGTACCGTTAACACCTCAAAAAATAAATAATTTACAAAAAGCAAGGTATGTAGCCTACTCGGCAACATTTAATACAGCCAATCAGCCAACACAGGTAAAATTTTATAGCAATTATACACTTGATTTATTACTTACTGCCGACTTAAATTATACTGTTGGAAAATGATGTTTAAGCGTTTACTTTTAACAGGCTTAGTGCTTGGAATTAATGTGTTAAAAGCTCAGTTTAATAACGACTTTTTATACTACGTAAAATATGGCACCAGTATAAATTTACATGCAGAGTACGAGCTAAATTCAACCGCTATACAAAACGATTTTATTGATAAATTTATTTATGGCGGACATATAGATAGCGCCACCAAAGCCCATTCGCAAAAAAGATTGCAGGCAAAAAACCGTATTGGAGGCAACTATTTTGCAGGTGCTACAGCTTTTTTTGGCGCAAAAAATAGTAAATACCGTTTTGTAGCGGGCTTAAAACAAGTAGAATTAGTTAATGCCTCTTTTAGTGATGATGTATTTAATTTAGGTTTTTATGGTAACAAAATGTTTGAAGGTAAAACAGCCAATATTGGTAATACCAACATAAATCATTTTAAATACCAGGAAATAAAATTGGGGCTTATATGGGATAATATTGATACAACGGCCAAGCTTGGTTTTTCTCTTTCATATCTTAAAGGACAATCGCTTTTGCAAATAAACACAGGGGCGGCATCTATTTACACCGCTTCGGATGCTTCGCTTATAGATTTCAATATGCATGGCTCATCGGTTATCATGAGCGATACCACTAAAGGAAAAAACGGCATTGCTAACTTTAACGGCAATGGTATGTCGGCCGAATTTTTTGCTGATATGCCATATACATCAAAACTAGGGCCGAGCAAATTCTTTGTATCAGTAAATAATTTAGGCTTTATAAAATGGAATTCTAATACGGTAAACTACAATGCCGATACCAGCTATATTTTTAAAGGTGTTACTGTAAATAACGTATTTCAGTTAAACGATGCTTCGGTAAAAAATCTTACTAAAGATTCTCTTATAAAAAAACTTACTCAGCACGGTAAACAAAGTGTATCAACCAATTTACCAATGTCGTTATTTATTTTACATACCATAAATTTTAGTAAAGTATTTGCGCTTAATAACGGTTTTAGGTATTTTTTTAATGGAAATTACAAGCCTTATTTATATGCCGAAGGGCAATTTAAAATCAATAAAAATTTTACAGCAACAGCCCATATTGGATATGGAGGCTATGGTAAATTAAGCGGCGGCGTAAACGTAGAATATAAAATAAAAACAATTTTTATACGTTTGGGTAGCAACGCCATACAAGGCTATGTATTACCCAAACAATCATTAGGACAAGGGTTGTTTTTTAGTTTAAGTAAAAAAATATAAGCCATGCAAAAACTACTTTATATACTTATTTTTTTTACTGTTAGCGCACAAGCACAATTACATAAAATGCCCGCCGATACCGAGTTTTTTTATACATACGGAGGAACCAACAAAGATGAAGCCCGTGATATAAAAGAAACGATGGATAAAGGATATGTTGTAGTAGGCACCACCAGCAGCTTTGGGCAAGGCAACACATCTGTTTATCTCATAAAAACAGATGCCTTAGGTAATCATATTTGGAGTTCGGTACAAGGTGGTTCTCAAAACGATTGGGCTTATGCGGTAGAGCTTACACCCGATAGCGGATTTTTTGTTGCCGGATACAGTAATTCATTCACCAATAATTACTCGGCCTATTATTTTAAAACAGATAAAACCGGAAATTTACTTTGGCAAAAAACGGTAGATGCAGGTAGTTGGAGTTTTATTTATGGAAGCTGTGCCCTACCCGACAGCGGTTTTATACTATGTGGCCAAACCTACGCAACTACTGACGGAAGTGCTGATGCCTATTTAATGCGCTTAAATAAAAATGGTGATACCCTATGGACAAAACATTATGGCGGCATGCAAGACGAAGTTTTTAATAGTGTTTGCACAATTAACAATAAAATTTACGCAGTGGGTAGTAATGCCTCACATCCAGCAGATACTGCCAGCGATGGATGGATTGTAAAATTAGATATGAACGGAAATAAATTACAAGAAACTTTTCTTTCTTATGGGTATCATCAGCAAGAAGTTTTAAATGGAATTACACCTTATAGTGATACGTTATTTACAGTTTGTGGATCTAATTTTCATCCTGATAGTAACGCTACAACCGGTATAATCGAACGTTATGATACATCTCTATTTAAAAATAAAAGCATAACAAATATGAATAATTTAGGGAATTACACCTCAAATTATTTAGTAGCCTTTACAAAAATAGTAAATATAAGTTATGGAAACATATGCGCTATCGGTTATGCCATAGGTGGTAATGGCGGAACAAACATTTTTTTTATGGGATTTAAGAATGATGGCTATTGGCAAGGTAATTATATTCGTCATTCTGGCGGGCAATTAAACGACTATGGGTATAGCGGTATATTAACCACAACTGGAAAAGTTATAGGCTTAGGAAGCACGCAGGGGTTTGCAGGAATGCCCTCTAATTATTGTACAGATAATAATTTGGGTTTAGAGGATGTTTTTTTAGTACGCTATAATAGTGATTCTATTTCAAACGCT
>CAIXZI010000490.1 GCA_903923915.1 uncultured Bacteroidota bacterium | reverse complement strand
CACACGCACATACGACTCTGCGTCTTGCAACATCATTTCTAAGAATAGTTTTTGGACATCAAGTCCGTAGTCTTTTAACATAATTCCTTAATAATATTTTCCTATTTTTAAACTTGTTCGCCAGCTTGTGCCACGCCGCCGATCAATCAAGTTTAAATCTTTGACCCACTTGTCATTTTTGGTATCATCTAATGCAGATTGTATGTACTTAACAAGTCCCCGAAACGGCTCAATAGAATTTAAACAGTCAATGGCAAAATATTTTGCCTCTCGACTAAGATGTTTGATATCAAAATTATCAACAAATTGCCAACAAAAATCGCTAGCGTCTCCTTCGCGATTTGTTTTTAAATTGTCGTTAAACCAATTCCACACATCGTCCATTTCCAACAAATTATGGGCGCCAACTGCTACGTTGAATCCAAACATGATATTTGATGGTAACTTTTGTTTTAGAGTTAATAAGTTATCAACTGTTTGAGCCCAATTACCAGGATAACGTATATATTCAAAAGCTGAACCAACTGCTTCAATACTAAAATATAATTTAAATAACTTGGAACGTCTCCAGAGATCAATAATCTTATCACTAGGATATATTGTTCCATTAGTATTATAACTGATAAAAATGTTTTTTAATAGATCTTGTTCATCCAAACGATGTAATAACTCAACTTGATGATCATTTAACAACGGTTCGCCGCCGTTAAAATGTATTTTTTTTACTGATGTAAAATCAAAGTTTTCAAAAATATTATTATCCTTTTGAAAACGACGACCAATATTTTTAAGTTGTTGCTTATCTAACTTTAATTCTGTTGCCCAAGTGCTACTATTAACCGGCGAACATATAACGCAAGATAAATTACATGCCCATGTTGCGCTGTTATCTATGCTTTCTAGTTTAACTTCATAATCGGGCTCGGTGGTATTAAAAAATTCAATTGCACTTTTCCTCCGACTTTTATGTCCTAATTCTTCCATTTTCCAACAAAGGTTGCATTCCTTGGGCTTCTCACCTTGAGCAATTTTTTTACGTAAACCTTGCAAATAATCATTTGTAGCAAAGTCAAATGTTTCTGCGGGCTCAATTGAGTAACTGGCCTGACAGCATGGTGCTATTTTAACTTGGTCAGAGTTATGTCGATCGATAAAAACACTACGATATATTTCTGGGCACCAGTTATTATAAGATTTTAACATTATTGTGTTTTAACTACATTAATACGAGAAATGCATTCGTTGGCAACTAATTGTTGAACATTATTGTCGGCGACATGAAAATACGGCCTAGATTTTGAACCATGATACCAAAGATTAGTTTTAAGTTCATTTTCTGTATAATCTTTTATAAAATTGTACATGTAATTAGAATTAATCAATGCTGGATAATCTTGGTTATATTCAAACCCGCCCAAACTAAAGGCAAATGGAATATTATGTTGATGTAATGTTTGGAGACAAAAAGAAATATAAAAATAATTTTTAAGTTTTTCAAAATTATCAGAACATTTTCCTGCCATCCATTTTTCTATTGTTGCATCTTTTACATACATATTAGTGGTATATCGAGTCTTTTGATAGTGTGCTAATCCTTCTACTGTAAGATCCAGTGGTAACACATTAACATCCTTATCTAACTCATAACGATGTTCATTGGTAAATGATAGTATTACAAAATCTGGATTTAAATTTAATCCTTGTAGTAACT
>CAIXZI010000489.1 GCA_903923915.1 uncultured Bacteroidota bacterium | reverse complement strand
GATGCCTTTATTGCTAACGAAGATGTAAAAATTTATTTCTCTGCAACCGATTTATTGGCGCTTCCTTACAAACATGCCACCCAAAGCGGCGTTACGCAGGTAGCTTTTCATTTTGAAAAACCTACTATTGTAACAAATGTTGGAGGCTTGTCAGAAATTATTCCGGATAAAGTTTGTGGTTATGTTGTAGATTCTAACTCAACCGCTATTGCAGATGCTATGGTAGATTATTTTGATAATAACCGCGAAGCAGCCATGACAGCGGCGATGCACGAAGAAAAAAAGAAATACGATTGGAGTATTTTTTCTAATCATATTGTAAACCTTTTCCAAAACATTATAAAATGATAATACGAAGCAAAGCACCTTTACGCATAGGCCTTGCAGGCGGAGGTACAGATGTATCTCCTTACTCTGATATATACGGCGGTGCCATATTAAATGCCACTATTGATTTATATGCCTATGCTTCTTTAGAACCTTTAACTAATGGTAAAATAGAATTCTGCATTGATGGAACAGATAAATGCATCATTTTAGATTCTGCTAAACAATTAGAATTAGTTGATGGTTTCGAGTTATTTATTGGTGTATATAACCGTGTTATCAAACAATTTAATTTACCTCCACAATCATTTCGTTTAACATCTTATGTAGAA
The DNA here is from genome assembly GCA_903923915.1 of uncultured Bacteroidota bacterium. GTDB lineage: Bacteria > Bacteroidota > Bacteroidia > B-17B0 > Aurantibacillaceae > PALSA-968. The sequence continues at coordinate 7,108 of CAIXZI010000489.1, read as the reverse complement.
GCTCCGCAAGGCAGTGGTTTAGGTACTTCTTCAACTATAGTAGTTTCTTTATTGGGCGCTTTTGTAGAGTGGTTAAAACTTCCATTAGGTCAGTATGATATTGCCCATTTAGCGTATGAAATAGAACGTATAGATTTGAATATGAGCGGTGGCAAGCAAGATCAATATGCAGCAACTTTTGGTGGAATTAATTACATCGAGTTTCTTTCTAACGATAGAGTTATTGTAAATCCTTTGCAATTAAAGAACGAAGTTTTATACGAGCTTGAGTTTAACCTGCTTTTATATTTCACAGCCACACAACGCTTATCAGCTACTATTATTAATGAGCAGGTGCAAAACGTAAAAGATAAAAATGAAAAATCGGTAGATGCCATGCACAATTTAAAAGAGCAGGCACACCAAATGAAAGATAGCTTGTTGCGCGGCGAGCTTACCAAAATTGGTGAAATATTACATTTTGGCTGGCAAAACAAAAAACAAATGGCGGCATCTATTTCTAATAATTTAATAGACGGCATTTATGATTCTGCCCTGCAACACGGTGCAAGCGGCGGCAAAATATCGGGTGCCGGTGGTGGTGGTTTTATGTTTTTCTTTTGTCCGGGTATTACAAAAATTAAAGTAGCAAGAGCAATAGAGTCTTTTGGCGGGCGCGTGCAGCCTTTTAAATTTACGCAACAGGGCTTAACCACCTGGACAGCGGTATAATCCTATTAGTTTTTATTAATTCTGAATTTTAATGTTAATAGAAGAGACTTATGCTTCATTTTAACAATCGCGTGTGATTTTTAAGAATCTTTATTAATCTGCTTTATATAATGCTTATATATTTGCAAGCTTTTTAAATAATAAGGTTAATGCAACATTTATATTTTTTAGTACGTGTACACCTTATTAAAATAGTTATCTATACATTACTTTCTTTATTTTATATACCATCAAAAGCGCAGCAAAATTCAAATAATGCAAACGGTAAAATTTTAGGTAGAATTATTGATTCAACCTCTGGGAAGCCTGTGGAATATGCTACAATAAGCTTACTCATTCAGGAAAACGGCAAAATTGTTAACGGCATTACAACCGATGATAAAGGTGTTTTTAAATTAGTTGGTGTTGAAGATGGTATCTACAAAATGCTTATTTATTTTGTAGGTTATAAAACAGGTATTAAAACAAATATTATTGTAAGTAAAGCAAATTCAACTATTGTATTAGGCGATATTAAATTGGTTAATCAGCAAACCTTTTTAAAAGCAATAACGGTAACAAGTGAGAAAAGTATTATCGAATACAAAATTGATAAAATGATTTATAATGTTGATAAAGATTTAACCTCTCAGGGCGGAGTAGCTACAGATGCGCTAAAAAAAGTGCCCCAGGTTTCTGTTGATGTAGATGGCAATGTTGAATTGCAAGGCAACTCAAATATTCGTTTTTTAATTAATGGTAAACCATCCAGTGTGTTTGGCAATAATTTGGCCGATGTGTTGCAATCTATTCCTGCCAGTCAAATACAAAGTATAGAAGTTATTACAAGCCCGGGAGCAAAATATGACGCAGAAGGCACAGGCGGCATTATAAATATTATTTTAAAGAAGAGTACGGCACAAGGTATTAATGGCAATGTATCTTTAACCGGTGGAACCCGTTTACAAAACGGTTCATTTAATTTAAGTGCGCGTAAAGGTACTTTTGGGGCTAATGTTTTTTTAAGCGGAAACGGGCAAATAAATTCTACAACCATTAATGGCATGAATCGTTCGTCTCAAGACCCCATTGCTATGCAATCAACACAACTTAACCAAAATGGCACAAGTAATTTTACCCGCACAGGATATCAAACCGGATGTAGTTTTGATTGGGCAATAACCCCAAAGGATAATATAACCGCGGGTTTTAGCTATAATAATTTCGGTAATAATAATATTGGTTTAACTACCCGACACACTATTTTGAAAGATGCAGCAGGTAACACACTTTCTGATATTTCAAATTTGGTAAATGCTACTAACAAATTTAATTCTGAGGTATATGATTGGAATTTGAATTATAAAAAAGAGTTTAAAAAAGAAAATCAGGAGTTAGATTTTTTATATTCTTCATCTATTGGAAATAATAATTCATTCTATCAGCAAACACAAAAATACATCACACCCGATTCTATATTTAATGGCTCAAACGGACAGAACTTAGGCGTTGATAAACAAACCAACATTTCTATAAACTACACTCATCCCTTAGGTAAAAACATCATTCTTGAAACGGGTGCTAAAACGGTGTTAAGTCAGATAAACAGCAATTCTAATGTATATCTATTAAATACTGAAACAAACAACTATAATTATAGTGCATCGCAATCATCAGGCTTGCACTATAATAGAAATATTTATGCCTATTATATTTCAGGTACGTTTAAGTTATTTAATTTTTTAGATGTAAAAGCCGGTTGTCGTTATGAATATACCGAAACTAAAACTAATTTTTCTAACATAGGTACTGTAAATATTCAACCTTACGGTACATTTGTTCCATCAGGTGTTATATCGCACACGTTTAAAAAACGTCAAACTATTAAACTGAGTTATACGCATCGCCTACAACGCCCTGATTATAGAGATTTAAACCCATTTTTTAATGTAAGTGATCCTAAAAATATCACTACGGGTAATCCAAATTTAAACCCTGAAATATCTGATAATTTTGAGTTGGGGTATAACAAATCGTTTGAAAAAGGTGCTAATATTAGTGTAGCGTTTTTTGTTAGAGCAAACACATACGATATACAATCATATACCAGATACTACCCAACTTACACCATAGGAGATTCTATTTATACAAATGTTGCCATTAGTACCCGAGAAAATATTGGAGCAGAAAATAATTTTGGCATGAATATTTATGCATCAGTGCCCATTACAAAAAAAATAAATTTGCGTTCAAATATATCGGGTTTTCAACGTTACATTATCAATACCCTTGCACCTAACAGCAATATAAGCGGATTTAACTATCGTATTAATCTAAATGCAACTTATCAAATCACCAGCGCATTAACGGTAGAATTGTTTGGCAATTTTAATTCGCCTCGTATAAATGTGCAGGGAAAAATGCCTTCTTTCACAACGTATAATTTTGCTATTCGTCAGCAATTATTTCATAAAAAAGGAAGTATAGCATTAACTGCCACCAATCCTTTTAATAAATATGTAGATCAAAAAACAGAACTTACCGGGCCAAATTTTGATTTGTACAACATTCGTCAGTTGCCATATCGCTCGTTCGGAATAAATTTTACTTATAAGTTTGGTAAACTCGAGTTTAAAAAACAGAAAGAAGCTGAAGATGTTAACCTAACCAATCCTCCTGTACAAGGTAATTAAGTTGTTTTTTCTTTGAATTATTTTTCAATTCAATTTTATCCGTAATTTTAAAAAGTGAAAAAAATTCTACTTATTACCTTGTTTTTTGTGCAAAATTTGCCGTTTGGCTATGCTCAATCTTCAAAACTTACGTTAAAAGCCAATCAAGTAAGTAGTTTTTATCAAGAAATTACACAAGCAAAGCTTATTATACCCATTACTGATGCAAAAGACCCCGAAGAAAAAGCCCTTTTAGATGCCGTAAAAAATTACTGGAAAATTTGTCCGTACAAAACCATAAGTCGTAAAGATTTTGATGAACTACAAACTAAACACGAAGCCCCTTCACCTAAAACATTTTATTTAGTAAAAGAAACCTACGAAAGATTAAAGCAACGCAAAAAAGATTGGGCTTATACCAAATATTATATCAGTAAACAAAACCATTGGGTTGAAGAGCAAGACGAGCCTTTTATTGAATTTAAACTTCCACTAAAAACGGTTAACAGAGTGCCTACCGAATTGCCTGTTGCTTATTTATTTGGCTTAATGATAAAGCACTTTAATAACGAAGTGCTATTAATGAAAAATGAAGAAGCCTATGCTAATATATCAGGCAGAAAAAAACTATTAAAACTAAACTTTAAGCACAGCCTGAAATCCTACGCTAATAAAACCTTGTTAGTTTCAAAAAATGAATTAGAAAACTACATGATAAATTTGCCCGAAGACAAGAAAGATGTAGAAAAACAACTTGCACGTTTTATTAAATCTATTAGAAAAAAAACAAAAATAAAGCCCGCAAATATTAAAATAGTTAATGAAGCTGATATAAAACTGGCCATAGCAAAAGCCGATGCAAATACATTAATATACACAGGTTATACTATATACAACACGCAGGATGCTACCATGTTACGACGTATAGATCCTAATAAGGGCGCAAGGCCTTTTCATTGGGTTTTAGCTTCAACTATAGTAGTTGTAGTGGTGGTGATTGCCACGATAGCCACCGGAATCTTGTAATAAATAAGTAGTTTTTAGACCAACTTATAAACCACGAAGACTAAAAACTACCATTAGTTGCCGTAATTTGTTACTTTTGACTCTGTTGGATACAAATACTAAAAATAAACACGTTGCACTTGCTCTACAAGGTGGTGGTGCACACGGAGCTTTTACCTGGGGGGTTTTAGACCGCCTGTTAGAAGAAGAACACATTATTGCTGATGCCATGTGTGGCACCAGTGCCGGAGCTATTAATGCCGTGGTTTGCGCTTATGGCTTACACAAAGGCGGACCGGCAATGGCAAAAGTATTACTTGAAAAGCTTTGGAAAAAACTATCGGGTGCCGGTGGTTTTAAACCCTCTTTTATAGATAAATATTGGAGCAATGGAGATATTTATAACTCACCAGGGTATATCTTATTTAATACCATGTCGCAGTTTATGTCGCCTTATAATTTTAACCCCTTAAATTATAATCCGCTTAAAGATATTTTAAATGATTTAGTTGATTTTGAAGATTTACATAGCTACAAAGGCAAAAAAATATTTATTTGCGCAACCAACGTTAAAACAAATCGTGCCAAAATTTTTACCAATAAAGAAATTACGGTAGATGCCGTGATGGCTTCGGCTTGTTTACCCTTTTTATTTCAGGCACAAGAAGTAAATGGCGAATATTATTGGGATGGCGGTTATATGGGTAATCCACCTATATTTCCATTAATTACTAATACCAATTTACATGATATTGTGCTTATTAAAATAAACTCCATCAATATTAAATCTGTGCCAACAACGGCGCGAGATATAGCAGATAGAATTAACGAAATAAGTTTTAACAGTTCGCTTATAAACGAAATGAAATTAATACACTATCGTAATGAGTTGTTACGCAATGGTATTTTAAAGACTGATGATAAAGTTAACCGCGAAATATTTATACACACCATTTCGGGTTACGATACCCTAGGACAAATGCACTATTCAAGTAAAATGAACACTTCGTGGGATTTTTTACTACAATTAAAGCAAAAAGGGCGCGATACAGCTGATAAATGGCTACAAAACGAATTTAATTTAGTTGGCGCAAAATCTACTTTTGATGTAGAAGAGCATTTCTTCGAAAAGTTCTAAATTCGCATACCGATAATTTAATTTTTATGCGAAAGCATTTTTTGTTTTTTATTTTTTTTCTTGCCACTCTTTTTGCTTTGGCTCAAAAGCCAGATACAACGTACTATAAATCTTCAACCCGTACACAATACATTTTTGGATTAACCGATAGTTCAAAAGAAAAAGATACAACGCTGGATAACTCCCATAACTACTATCAAACAGGAGTATTAGGCAACATGGGACTTCCCTCCTACTCGCTAATTGCTCAGCAGCAAAAACATGGTGCAGCTACTTTTTTTAGTTGGAATAAGTTAAACAACCGTAATGATTTAATTACCGAAGATGATGCGTTATATTTTAATACACAAAAAATATACACCAAAATTATGGCTGCCGTTGGGCAAAAACAAGAACAGGTTTTAAAATTGGTACACTCTCAAAATATAAGAAAGAAAGTAAATGTATCTATGCTTTTTAACCGTTACTCTTGCACCGGGTTTTATCTGCAACAGCAAAGTTTAACAACCAATTTACTATTATCCTCTAATTACAAAACAGATAATGGCCGCTGGGGCTATGGTGCTTATTACCTGTTTAACAAATTAAAATATCAGTTAAATGGAGGTATATCTAATGCGGATAGTTTATCTAATTATGTTTTTAACGCCAAAAACTTATATCCATTCAATCCAAATTTTACATCGGGTACTGCCAGACAAAATATAAAAACATCGGCTATATCGTTTAATACTTTTTTCAGGTTAAATGGTAACGATTCAGCTAAAGCATCACATTATTTGATATTTGAAACAAATTACCAAAGCAACTATATTTTATATGTTGATGGGTTTGCTGACACAACAAATAAGTTTAAAAATCACTTATATAGCTATGCAGGAACTGGTAGTCACGACTCAACAGGTACACGTATTTTTTCTAATAGTTTACTTTACAAAGTAACATCTATCAATAATAATTTTATAATTTTTGGCGGCTATAAAAATGAAGCCATAAAATATCATCAACACTTTATTGATACTGTTGGGTTTAACCATATTGCAAAAGGTGGTGTTGTTTTAAAAGCAAACAAACATTTGCTAAATGCAACTGCAGATTACGTTTTATACGGTTTTAACAATAATAACTATGAAATAGATGCCAATTACAAATACACTATTAAAGACAATTTTTATATAAGTGCACAGGCTCAAATACAAAATAGATTACCCGATTTTAATTTGATGTTTTATAATGGTAACCGCTTTGGGTGGGCAAATAATTTTTCTGCTGTTCAAACACAAAATGCAACCGTATCTATAACCAATAAAAAATATAAATTTTATGCCGGTGCATTTGTACAACAACAGCAAAATCAAATTTATTTTAACACAGATGCTTTGCCTACTCAATACAACGGAAGCACCATGATTACACGCTTTTTTGCCGGTAAAGATTTAAAATTGGCTCGCATACATTTTAACAATAATATAAATTACCAAACAACAGCCAATACCAATATTATACGATTGCCTAACTGGGTTACAACACATCAGCTCTATTACGAAGGCAAGCATTTTAAAAATAATTTATGGCTGCAAATTGGTTTTCAGGCAAGGTATAT
>CAIXZI010000488.1 GCA_903923915.1 uncultured Bacteroidota bacterium | reverse complement strand
TATTTTTATTATTAACAAATTTAGACGGTAATTCAAAATAGAAATGATTCCAAGTGACACCGTTTAATTTGTCTTTATTTTTATCTGTTCCGCATTTTGAAAATTTATTTAAAAAAACGTTTGTTATTGGTAAAGAATGAATATATTTTGCTAAATTATTTACTGATTTTTGATATTCAACATCAGTAACAATATTATCCCAAATAGAAACTTTTTTGCCGTCAATTATAGCAACAACACCTGCGTATTTTCGTAAAAAAGATTTACAAAAACTACAGTTATGGTTTTGTCTTGAATAATCCTCAAATCCATTAAGGTATTTTTGAACAACTTCATCTCTACCTACATCTACGTAGAACAGATTGTGCTTTGATAATTTGTCGAAATTACCTCTCACTTGTTTTTTTAAATCTATAAACACGTTTTTATTTTTTTTATTACACGGAAATATTTTTAAAATGGGGCGTTTTTCAGCCCCTATTTTATTTATTACACAGTCGTTACAACTTTAGGAAGTGAATCAACTATAATATTATAAGCGTTAAGGTTTTTCTTGTAACCCGAACCAACCATAACGTTTTCTAAAGCCTTACCTTTTTTCACGTCTTGGTGGTTAGTTTTCCAAGTTACCGCATTAAAAAGACCCCATAGAGTTTGTCCGTGAGAACTCAATTCAGACTCAAGGATTTCGTTAAATAAAGAAAGTTCTCTTACTTTCTGTGATGAAAAATCTTTGACATCTTTATTAAAGTCTTCTTCGTTAAATTTGAATAAATCAGCTATAACCTTTTTAGTGATTACAGTATTTATTTTAGTGTCCGCCATGCGCTTGTAGTTTTCCATAAGACCACTCTCTGCTTTTAAAATTTTTCGGATTTCATCTCTAGCTACCTCCACCCTTTGTTGAGCAGATGAACTATGTCTGAATCTACTAATTTCTTTCATAGCCATGTAAAAAGTGTTTTGACAAATAACAACCGTATTGGTAAAGCCAAATCCAATAGAAGAAGAGCCATCATGGCTATTAAGACCTGTAATGTATCGTTTAATTGTATCGTTTGCTATTTGAGAATCCTGCAATTGCACTTGATAATAAACTTTTTTACCATCATAAAGCTCGCCACCTCTAAATTTTTCGCTAATATCAATAGATGCTTCTATAATGTTTTCCGCTAAAGTAGCGTTTTGCATAAGCTCGTATGTTCTACCAACAGTACCTAGCCATTTATTGTTGTCGTTTCGATATATACCAAAAGACTCTGTTTTGTAGCCGTCAGGACAAACTAAAGGTTTCTTGGTAACACCCCAATTAGTTTTGGTGCTACTTAATAAATCAAAAGTTTTACCGTAGATTTCGCTTTTATAAGCGTTTACTTCCTGTACTTCTTGCGCTTCTTGTGTTTGAATTGCTTCCATAGTTTTAAGAATTTGTTGTTATGTTTTAAGTTTCTTGGTACAAATATAAAAAACTTATTTAGAATAAAAAAACTTATTTAGAATATTTTTTACTTTTTGTTATTCAATATAAATTTCCTTTGCCTTTCTATGAAATGTTCTTCCTTCTAAATTATATTCAGTTCCTAATTTATTTCTAAAAACAACCTTGTTGATTACCATT
>CAIXZI010000487.1 GCA_903923915.1 uncultured Bacteroidota bacterium | reverse complement strand
GGCCCACCATTGGTTTGTTGGATTTTGGTAAGGGGATGGTAATGGATGAATTAACTGAAATTTTTATTCTTGAAAAAGATTCTGCAACACTAAAAGAAAAGGAAAGATGTTTTCATTTAGTTATTAACACAATTAGCAATACATTAGTTCCTTGGCCGGCAGACATTGATTCGCAACTTTGGAATCAAAGAATGGATTGTCTTATTAATAAATTAATTGATGTTTTTGATATGGAGGCAAAATGAGCTTATATGATCAAATGAGAACAGGTACAAGTTTTGACTCCTGGTTAACCAATGACGGTGTTAGATTTCAAGACACAGAGTTTATTGACGAGCGCACTAAAGAATTATTGGATCGTGATGGAGCTTATGATTATCGTGCTTTTGAAAATTTTGCCGAAGCAATTAATTGTGTCAATATTGAACAAGCTCAAGCTATTGAAGAATTTATGAGTGATCCACTTTGTGATTTAGAAAAGTTTGGAAGATTCATACGTTGTTTAGTTATAGAAACAATGGAGAAATGGGCAGTAGTTCAAGCTGAAGCGGATGACGCCAAGCGATGAAAACTTTATCATTTGTCGCAGCCACATTAATTTGTGGCTTTGTAATCTACATGGCAGAATTGCAAAAATCTACTCTATGGGGTTTAAAAAATTGTGAATTGTCAGAAATCAGCCCTGACTTCTCACCGCAGCAAAAAGCTGACTGTCGTATTATGAAAGGGAGCAAATGACTCAGCACGAAATTATTGTAAAACTAGCTAAGAAGCGTTGGATAAGCCCATTAGACGCATTAGCAGAGGGTGGTGGCATGAAACTATCAACTAGGGTTGGAGAACTGCGTAAAGCTGGTTATTTAATTGTTGATAAATGGCATCCAAGCAAGAAATTTAAACTTTATAAATGTGTAGGAGAATTAAAATGAAATTAGGATTAAAAGATACAAAAGTTGAAGCACCTAAAAATCCACAAGAATTATGCAAATTTTTAAGTGTATTAATGGCCGCAACTATAAATTATGATGTAGATATTGATAATGTAAAAGTTGCTTTAAATGCTGCGACTAGAATGGTTGAAGTAATGCAGGCCGACACTAGAATGAAAGTTGCAGCACATATGACTAACACGCTTATATCTGATAGTAAAGGCTGGGCATCTTTAGAAAATAAACAGTTAACTTAAAATGACACCACTTGATATTCTTTTTGAACGTAATAAATTAAATTATTTAAATTCTGTTAAAGATAGATATAAAAATAATGATAAATTTGATTGGGATATTGAGTGGCGATTTGAAAAAGCTAACACATATTCTTTTACTGTTTTTCGTAAAAAAATATTTAAACATAAATTAAATAACAATTGGGAATTTGTGCCTTCTTACACTTGGACTTATAAATGTCCATTTGTAGAAATTGAACAATGTTATGTTTGTAAAAAATATGGTAGTAAAAAATTTATAACTTGGGGATATTTAACAAATGTAATGTCACTTCTCAATAATAATAAATCTTTTGCAATACCAAATGGCATGGACTATTTGTGCCACAAATGTAATAGATTTTATAAAAAACAATATGATAAATTAAAAATATTAGATGAAGCTAGATTACAAATTAATAGAATTACTCGTAAACAATCTGAACTTAAAAAGGAACAAAATGACAACACCAGCAAAGATACTTGATCCTAGACGTTTTGAATGGGTTAAACCTGAAGCAACCAATATCTTAAAACGATTTGAATCTTTAGGTTGGATACCGCCTAGTAAAAACCCTTATTTTCTTGAGAAGTGGAAATACTATAAGTCATAACATGGATAGGGCGGCTTGTTGGACTTCAGCAACTCGCCTTAACCATCCTTTACCAAATAAATTAAAATTACCTAATGATCTGTAAAACTGTTCTTTTTGAGCAGAAAACTTATCAATTAATGTTTTTACATCCGCATCATTAATAGCTTTCATCGTATTACTGCCTACAACACCGTCAGGAACGCAACTAAGCGATTTTTGTAGTAATCTGATACTTTGCCCTACACCCATGTTTACAGATGCGTCAAAGACCATATACGCAAGTGCTGTGGGTAATTGATTGCAATACGATTTATCCCAATACAAAGCCTTATAAAATGGAGTAATGTCGGCAACAGTCAATTTAGCCATTTCGCCATCGTCAATGTGCCGTCTTAACCATGTTGACCAGGCGGCTTTAGTTACTCCCATCATAGTTTCACCACCGGCATCACCTTTAAGTCCTTGTGGGCCTGTATAACCACCTTCGTGTTTTAGCACTAATTCTAATGATTTTTCAAAACTCATTTTGATGCTACTCCTTGGACTTTTTCAAAAGTTCTTAATCCGCCTAAACCAAGCATACCCATCATTAATTGCCAAAGGTTTTCATCAAGTCCCACCATTGGTGGAAAATTATAATCAGCAGCCATAAAAGCCCATGTCATTAATGGTCGTAATAAGTATTGATATGCTAATGCTAATGCACATACCCAACCAATTGCTGGCCTCCAACCTGATACAAATACAGATTGATTTGTTGCTTCTTGTTTATTAATGTCGGTCTGGGCAGTCATTGTGGCAAGTTCGCCAGACTGTTGAAGTTTGAGTAATTCTAATTTTGCCTGACTTGCTTGTGCAGGATCAGGAAATATCTTATTGATTAAAGTATTACCTAAATCTAACGCTGCGGATATAGGATCAAGTGACATTATTTCACCACAAAGTAATGAGAAAGAAATCCAACAATTGAACTAATTGCAGAAACTACCATCATACCAACCCAAAATCCACCACGACCTTTATTGG
>CAIXZI010000486.1 GCA_903923915.1 uncultured Bacteroidota bacterium | reverse complement strand
TCCGATTCTTCTTGATAATATGTACCATTACATTCGTAATACTTATTACCATTTACATTCACAATCTTAGCGTTATTTGGGATGGATGTTACCCTTGCACCTAGAGGCGGTGATACAATCTCATAATAATTGTCGTCAGTTCTTCTATAAAATACACTATTGTAATAGTAAAAAGGAAAGCCGTCAAAAATTGACGGCTTTCCTTTTTATATAGCTAAAGCCGTTAATAATTTTCCAATTTCTTTCATTTTAGTTCTATTTTATAATTATTTGCAATTCGCGAATTGCGAATTTATTGTTATGTTTGCAACATGAAAGAACATAACGGTATGCGCCCGCACGATGTATTAATTTTATTAAAAATTATCTCTTTAGGAAAGAGTAGTTTTTATTTAAAAGATTTAAGTCAACAGCTAGGAATAAGTTCCTCTGAGGTTACAGAATCGGTTAATCGTTCAGTTTTAGCGGGATTAATGGCTGAAGATAAAAGAACTGTAATGAGAAAGGCCTTATATGAATTTTTAATTCATGGTTTAGCTTATGTGTTTCCTCAAAAACCGGGTGCTATGGTTTCCGGTATGCCAACTGCGCATTCTGCCTCCCCGTTAAATAAGGAATTTAAAAGTGATGAACTTTATGTTTGGTATGACCAAAAAGGCGAAGTAAGAGGACAAGAAATTAAACCTTTTCATTCAGGGCAGATAAAAGCTGCAAAAGAAGACGCTAAACTATATGAATTATTAGCTTTGTCTGATGCTTTGCGAGTAGGAAAGGTTAGAGAAAAAAAACTGGCTGAAGAAGAGTTAAGAAAAAGAATATTAGTATGAGCTACCACACAAACATTGTTAGATTAAGGGCTGTATCAAATTCGTTAGGGGAATGGAAAGATAAAGTAATATTCGTTGGAGGAGCTACCGTAAGTCTTTATGCAACTCGTCCGTTAGCGACAAGTATAAGACCGACAGATGATGTGGATATAGTAGTTGAGCTAATTTCTATGGGAGATTTTTATAAACTACAGGAACACCTATTAAAACTGGGATTTAAAAACGATACAGAATCTAATATAATTTCAAGGTTTTTGCTTCAGGGTTTGAAGGTTGATTTTATGCCGACAGACCCAAGCATTCTTGGATTCAGTAATAAATGGTATGTAGATGGTGTCAAAAATGCAGTAGTGTTTGAAATGACAAATGGAGAATCAATACGAATCTTTACTTCGCCCTATTTTATTGCCTCAAAAATGGAGGCATTTAAAACAAGAGGGAAAAGCGACTTATATGGCAGCCACGATTTAGAAGATATAGTTTTTGTGTTAGATAATAGAGATTCTATAGCGGAGGAATTATTTGCTTCGGAGAAAAATGTAAAAGACTACTTGAAAACCGAGTTTAATACACTTTTGAAGAATAATAGCTTTGAGGAAGCCTTGCTTGGTCATGTTGAGCAATCAGGGCAAACAGAAAGAAAAAACAGAATAGTTGAAATTTTGAAAGATTTTGTTAAAAATGAAGAGTAGTGTTCATCATTGTTTTAAGTGCATGAAAATCATCTATAAAGTTCGATAAATGCAACCCATAGGCTAATGCTTACGCGGGCAAATAAATCAGTTCTGTTGGGTAGCGCAATACTTGGCGACCATAAATAAACACCGTTAGTAGAACCAGCACTTCCAAAAACATATTTTAAATAGGAAGCACTTCCTGTTTCGTAACCATATTCTTGCCCCCATGTTGAAGCGGAAGTAATAATTGATAAAGCGCCGGGTGTTCCCGATTCGGTACTTTTTGTCCATTTAGTTAAATCTCTGGGAGATCCTGCTAAATCTAATGATGCAGATGAAAAACCATCTTGCATTAAAATTTCAACACCATTATCACTTACGTTTCCGGAACCTACAATGCCTTGCGAAAGCACTTCTATTGCTATAAACAAGGTTAATGCTAATAACTTAAACTTCATGTTATATATAAGCTATTCTTTAATAAACTTGATGGCTTTGTTTTCAGCCATGGTGTTTTTAATTATTAAATAATAAACTCCTTTATCGCAATTTGCTACATCTATTGTAAAATTGTTTGCATCACTTATGTGTAGCGTTTTAACAACTCTTCCTATGGCATCATAAATTTCTATATCAGCCGTTTCAGACTTTTCTAAAGAAACATGTAATAGGCTCTCTGTTGGGTTAGGCGCGAGTTTAATACTGCTATTATTTTTAGTTTGATTGATACCTGTGGTAGAACAAGTTACATTACAACTAAGTTTTTTAGTAATATTAGTTGCATTATTTGCAGAGTCTAAAAATGAATTCCATGATGAGCAATCGTTTTTAAGCCAATATTTTAACCAATATGAGTAATAGACACTAGCTATGGCATGCTGGGTGGCTGCATTAATAGTTGGTTGTGGCGAACAAGTGCCTTCTCCAAAAGAACAGGTAACGCTTGTGTTTGCAAATTCGCAATGTGCTGCGCCTTTAATGGTAATTTCTGCTTTGCAGCTTGATGCTGTTTTTAAATACATACTGTCTTGATGTGCTGCCGGAGGTGCCACGCAATCATTTTGACCAGCTATAACTAAAGTAGGTATGGTAACTTGTTGTGCCGCTGCAATAGATGATGGATTGGTATTTGCTGCTGCAAATGTTACCATAGTAGTTGGCGCCGTATTACCAGAACAAGCTAAAAAAGAAGAACCGCCACCCATAGAGTGCCCCATAATAGCTGTTTTGTTTATTACGTGATTAAAAAATGCACTGGAAGAAACGGTATTTAAACCCATCATTTTTGATTGAATTAAGGCTAAATCTTTACCAAAATCGGTATGACTTGGTGATGTGCCACCCTCTGTTCTTGGAAAACAAATAATATACCCTTGTGGTACCAGGTCTTTCCAAACGTTATCATAAGAACTCCAGGCCATAACAAAGCCATGCCCAAAAATTAAAAGCGGATATTGTCCTGTGGCAAATGCTGTACTATCTCCATCTGCTGCTGCAGATGATGGGTAATAAATTTCTGTTTGTATTTGCCTGCCTGCACCGCCACCAGAGCCATAGCCGCCTGTACGCGTAGCATCATTAAATGTTACGGTGCGATGCCCAATAGACGTAGTTTGACTGCTTACATGTAATGCAGCAAACAAAACTAGTGCAAGTAAAATTATTTTTTTCATGGTGTTTGTGGTTTTTAAAATGTAGAACAATATTAGTTTAGGCAATTAGTGAAAATTATTCTATT
>CAIXZI010000485.1 GCA_903923915.1 uncultured Bacteroidota bacterium | reverse complement strand
GATTATAAAGAGATAATCTAGCTGCAACATAAGTATAGTTAGCCGTATCTATATCTACTTTATTCACAGCCGTTAGAACTAATGCTTTTTGTATATCAGTAGTAGTTATACCATTCATTAACATAATTTTAACAGTATCTTTAAGTGCTTCTGGGTCAGTATTGAGTAATCCTTCGCAGGCAGGATATACTTGCTTATCTATTTGTGATATATCAAGTTTTGCAAATTTTCCATCTCTTTTTGTAACTAACATTGTATTCCTTTTATTCTGTAGTTCATATAACTAAGCATTGAAAAAGAAATAAAAAAATAAACTATAACTACATGGATATCCATGTAGTTATAGTCATTAATTATCATCTAATAAATCATGTATCATCTTACTATTAGCTATAGCTAACTCCTCGTCTGGACCATTTAAATTCATATCATAGGTATTAATTACTATAGCTGCATTATTTACAGATACTACATATATGTTAGTATTAATGACCTGTAAACTAGCTAATGTTTCTAACATATGATATGCTAGATTAGTAGAAGCCATTACGTGTTGTTCATTTGGCATTGCTACATGTAACTTTTCTATGTTATGTATGCCATTGTTTATGTTAGCACTATCATAGAAAATATTCTTAGCTATAGTTATAATATTCTCTATATACTCTTTTAACATAACTGAATTATAATCTATACCATACATAGCTATAAGCATATTTAATTCATCTGGTGTTTTTATTTTATACATAGTATCTTTTCTCATAACATCTCCTTATATTTAAAGTGACACACTAGCTTGTCGAAGTATGGGCGTTCCGGCAGATTACTGCCGTCGGGCTTTTCGGTTCAATCTTTTGCGATTACACAAAAGGATTTCCCCTCCAATCCCTAACGCAAAAGATTTAGCCTCTTTCTGAGTAAAAAACGTTCATAATTTATCCCTTTAATTAAGTGATAATAATTATCTTAGCGGCGTTCTTTTTAATTTTAACATTCAAAATATATACAAATGAGCGTATTGGTAAATAAAAACTCTAAAGTAATTGTACAAGGTTTTACAGGCGGAGAAGGCACTTTTCATGCCACACAAATGATTGAATACGGCACTAACGTGGTTGGCGGCGTTACGCCGGGTAAAGGTGGTACTACGCATTTAGATCGCCCAGTGTTTAATACCGTAGCTGATGCTGTAGCAAAAGCAGGTGCTGATGTTTCTATTATTTTTGTTCCGGCACCGTTTGCAGCAGATGCTATTATGGAAGCTGCCGAAGCAGGTATTAAAGTGGTGGTTTGTATTACAGAGGGCATTCCTGTAAAGGATATGATTGCTGTAAAAGAATATTTAAAAGGTAAACCAGCTTGTCGCTTAATTGGCCCTAACTGTCCGGGTGTAATTACTGCAGGCGAAGCTAAAGTGGGTATTATGCCAGGTTTTGTATTTAAAAAAGGAACGGTTGGTATCATTTCAAAATCGGGTACTTTAACCTACGAAGCAGCTGATCAAATTGCGAAAGCAGGCCTTGGTGTTACTACAGCCATTGGTATTGGTGGCGACCCAATTATTGGAACGCCTACAAAAGATGCCATTGAACTTTTAATGAACGACCCTGAAACTAAAGCTATTGTTATGATTGGCGAAATTGGCGGAAACTATGAAGCCGAAGCTGCCCGTTGGATAAAAGCAAGCGGCAATAAAAAACCGGTTGTTGGCTTTATTGCCGGACAAACTGCTCCTAAAGGCCGTACTATGGGTCACGCAGGTGCTATTGTTGGTGGAGCTGAAGATACTGCACAAGCTAAAATGCAAATTATGCGCGAGTGCGGTATTCATGTAGTTGATTCTCCGGCTGCTATTGGTATTACCATGGCCGCGGTATTAAAAGGAGAAAAAGTTTCTGCTTAATACAATTTTAAATTAATTATATTTTAAATACCATACCTACAAGGTGTGGTTTTTTATTTGCTATTACTTCTATTTCAAAGCAAACAAAATCCATATGTGTTTAGGGCATTTTTTTTAACTTACAACAACCGTATTTTTGTTAAAACCGACCGTTTAAAAAGTTTCAGCTACCATTCGATAAATAGTTTCCTTATCACCTTTTCATTATTGTAATTTTGACAAACACTAAAACAATTGTTATGAAAAAATTAATTACTCTTTTAGCTGTAATATCAATATTAAATATAAATGCACAGCAATACACTAAACTGTTTGATTTTAATGGAACAAATGGTGCCCATCCTGCGGGTTCACTGATGAGTGATGGCACTTATCTATATGGAATGACGTATGGTGGTGTAAGTGACTCAGGACTTATTTATAAAATAAAACCCGACGGAACAGGGTATCAGCGGCTATTTTATTTTAATGAAATAAGCGGGATAAATCCTGATGGCTCTCTAATTAGCGATGGCATCTATTTATATGGAGTAACATCAGAAGGTGGAATCAATGGTGGGGGTACCATATTTAAAATTAAACCTGATGGAACGGGCTTTCAAAAAATATTTGATTTTAATGGTGCAAATGGAATATACCCAAATGGCCCATTACTTAGTGATGGAACTTATTTATATGGAACAACTGAGGGCGGCGGGCTTAATAATGACGGCACTATTTTTAAAATAAAAGCCGATGGTACAGGCTACCAAGATTTGTTTGACTTTAATATAACAAACGGTTGGGGACCTTATGGAGCAATTATTAGTGATGGAACCTACCTGTATGGAATGACTAATTCAGGTGGTGCAAACAGTAAAGGTGTTATATATAAAATAAAGCCTGATGGCACAGGGTATCAAGATTTATATGATTTTAATGCTTCAAGCGGAGTCAGCCCTATGGGGTATCTAATTAGTGACGGAACTTATTTGTATGGGATGACTAATAACGGTGGCGCAAATGGCGATGGAACTATCTTTAAAATAAAAACGGACGGAACAGGCTTCCAAAATATACTTGATTTTAATGGTACAAATGGAAAGTATCCTTCAAACTCACTAATAAGCGATGGCAGCTATTTATATGGAATAACTCCTTATGGTGGAACAAGCGGAAAAGGTGTAATATTTAAAATAAAACCTGATGGAACCGGTTATCTAGATTTATTTGATTTTACCGTCTCTAACGGAAACGGCCCTCTTGGCTCACTCATTAGTGATGGTAACTATCTGTATGGAGCAACTAATAGTGGGGGAACAAACAATGATGGTGTTATTTTTAAATATTGCATGGTATCTTATTGTGCAACTGGTATTGAGCAATTATCAGATAAAGAGCTTCAATTATCAATTTACCCTAATCCGGTTAATTCAATTTTACAAATATCAATTAGCAATGAGCAAATGCAAGAAATAAAAATAGTTGATGTGTTAGGTAATGAGGTAATTAAAAACGAAGAATCGAAAACACAAAATGGCTCAACAGAAATAGATATTTCTTATTTGCCAAACGGTGTTTATTTTTTGCAAGTTGGGGCAAGCACACAAAAAATTATAGTGCAGCATTAATGCTTTCTATTTTTTAAGCGAAAAAAAAAGCGCATATTTGCCAGTCTAAAAAATAGCTGTGTTAGTTTTATATCTCAAAGAAATAAAAAGTTTTTTAACCTCGCTTGTAGGGTACATTGCTATTGGTGTTTTTTTAACCATTACCGGATTATTTTTATGGGTTATAGGTTCTGAAAGCACAGGCGGTTATAATATTTTGGATAATGGTTTTTCTACTTTAGACCCTTTGTTTAGTATAGCTCCTATGGTTTATTTGTTTTTAATTCCGGCCATAACCATGCGCAGCTTTGCCGAAGAAAAGAAGACCGGCACTATTGAATTATTATTTACCCGCCCCATAACTGAATTACAAATTGTTTTGGCAAAATACTTTGCCGGTGTAACGCTTGTTACTATATCATTACTGCCAACTTTGTTTTATTATTACTCGGTATACAAATTAGGTCTGCCGATGGGAAATATTGATAGCGGCGGAACCTGGGGTTCTTATATTGGTTTATTATTATTAGGCGCGGGCTTTGTGGCTATTGGCATTTTTGCTTCTTCGTTAACTGATAATCAGGTAATAGCCTTTATTTTGGCTATGGTACTTTGCTTTGTTTGTTACAGCGGCTTTGATTATTTGGCGCAATCGGGTTTTACAGGCAAATTAGAACCGCTTGTGGTTAGCTTAGGTATTAACGATCATTATACATCTTTAAGCAGGGGTGTGATTGAT
Source organism: uncultured Bacteroidota bacterium (assembly GCA_903923915.1). Taxonomy (GTDB): domain Bacteria; phylum Bacteroidota; class Bacteroidia; order B-17B0; family Aurantibacillaceae; genus PALSA-968. Next base: position 4,968 of record CAIXZI010000485.1, on the reverse strand, counting down.
ACGCGAGATGTATTGTACTTTTTTAGTTTGATTTCTTTCTTTGTTTTATTAACCCGCTTTATGCTGGAAAAACGTAAATGGCAATAATGAAAAGCACTAAATCAAAACAAATATTTCAATTAGTGGCCTGGCTGCTTATATTGATTTTACTGAACTTTACAGGTTCTTACTTTTTTAAACGTTTTGATTTAACCAGCGAAAAACGTTACACCTTAAATCCTGCCACGGTAGAAATGCTAAAAAATCTGGATGATGAAGTGTATGTAAAAGTATATTTAGAAGGCGATTTTAATTCGGCATTTACCCGCCTCAGAAACGAAACTCGTGAAATGCTGGATGAGTTTAGGGTTTACGCTAAAAAAGGATTGAATTACGAGTTCATTAATATTTATGATGAAAAAAACAAAGGGGCTTTAGAAGAACATCAACGCGAATTATATAACAAAGGTATAGACCCAACTGAGCTTAGAATTAAGACAGGCAAAGGTGAGCAGACGCAGGTGTTGTTTCCGGGAGCAGTAATTTATTTTAAAACAAAAGAAGGCATTTGGCAAATATTTAATAAACAAGATGGCATTCCTGCCGAGCAATGCGTAAACAATTCAGTTCAAAATTTAGAGTATGGTTTATCTAACACCATTCGCAAATTGCAAGAGCCAATTCGCCCAAGGGTTGCTTTTATTCGCGGGCATCATGAGTTAGATACCAATCAAACAAAAGATATTTATAATGCGCTTAGCGAGTATTATGATGTAGAATATATTCGTATTAAAAAAAGACTAAAAGCTCTAAAGCCTTTCTCTGCCATTGTTTTGGCCTGGCCAGATTCTGTTATTAACGAGCAGGATAAATTTGTAATTGACCAATATGTTATGAATGGCGGAAAGGTTTTATGGTGCGTAGAGCCTGTTTATACCAATTACGATTCGCTTAAACTAAAAGGATACACCTTGGGCTTAAATAACAATATTAATATAGATGATATTTTATTTAATTACGGTGTACGTGTAAACCCTGCCTTGGTACAAGATATGCAGTGTGGTTTTATTCCTATTAACAGAGGATTTAAAGGCGGTTCGGCCGATTTAAAAATGTTTCCGTGGATATATAAACCTATGGTTATGCCACAAGGCAATCATCCTATTGTAAAAAATTTAGGCCTAATACGTTTTGAGTTTGCCGGATATATTGATACCGTTGGTGCGCCTGGTATTAAAAAAACTATTTTGTTAGAATCGTCTAAAAACTCGCGTGTGCAGGCAGTTCCGGCACGTATTAGTTTAGGTATTGTGGGTTCTCAACTAAACGAAAAACAATTTACCAATGGCAATAAACCTATGGCTGTTTTGTTAGAAGGCAGTTTTAAATCAAATTATCAAAACCGCTTAACCGATACCATTGCAAACGATAGCGCCATTGCCTTTAAAGCAAAAAGTAAGCCTACTGCTATGATTGTAATTTCTGATGGAGATGTGATAAAAAATGATTTCAGTTATCAAACTATGTCTATTAGTCCGCTTGGGTATGATAAATACATGAAACAGCAATTTGCCAATAAAACATTCTTACTTAATTGTATGAACTATTTAATTGACGGGCCGGAGTTAATGAGTGTGCGTACCCGCGAAGTAAAGCTGCGTTTATTAGATCGTAAAAAAATTGGTTTAGACCATCCACTTAAATGGAAATTGTATAACGTATTATTTCCTTTGGCCATCTTAATAGGATCGGGCGCTGTATTAGCAAGCATTAGAAGAAAAAAATTTACATCCTCAAAATGAAAAAAAATAAATTAGTTATTCTTTTATTACTGGCACTTGTTGTTGTTGCTATTTTTGTTTTGGTAAAAAATAAACGTAAAACATTAAGTGGCAATGATGATGATTTTGCCGTGCCTGACACAGCTACCGTTGATAAAATATTTATAGCCAATAAAAAAGGTGCTACCGCCCTACTCGAAAAGAAAGATGGTATATGGTTAATAAACGGCAAATACCCGGCGCGTAAGGATGCTATAGAATTGCTTTTGGTAACCTTTATGCGTACGCAAATAAAATTTCCGGCACCACAAGCCGCACAAGAAAATTTATTAAAAAGTATTGCTTCTAACGGCACAAAATGCGAGATATATCAAAACGGAAAAATTAGTAAAACCTGGTATGTTGGACACGAAACTCAGGATTTACGAGGCACCTATTGTTTGTTGCAGGGCCCTGATAACGATAAACCTTTTAACACCGTATATGCCATAGAAATTCCGGGCTTTATTGGCACTATTGTACCGCGTTTTTTTCTGGCAGAAGCCGAGTGGCGCGAGAAAAAAGTGTTAGCACTTACACCCGATAAAATAAAAAATGTAACTGTTAATTTACCCAATTTTCCGGATACATCCTACAGCATTAATGTTTACGGTTTGCATAAGTTTGATGTAACCACACTATCTGGTAAAAAAATACAACCCTTTGATACGGCTGCTGTACAGCAATATTTATCGTACTTTATGAATTTATATGTAGAGTATTGGTGTACCAATTCTTTCCTTCCTGAAATTGATTCGGTTAGAAAAACAAATGATTTTTTGCAAATAACCATTACAGATATTAATAACAAAAAAGATACGTATAAATTTTATCATAAACCGCCAATGGAAGGGCATTTATTGGATGAGAAAGGAAATAAACTGCCTTATGACCCCGAAAATATGTACATGAAATTTAAAGGTGATGCCGAGTTTGCACGCGTATCTGCTTATGCTTGGGGTAAACTGTTCCAATCTTCTCATTATTTCTTGCCAAAAACTGCTGTTAAAAAGTAGTTTAAAACTAAACATAACTAGCTCACTGCCTTTGCTTGTATAAATTAACTTTGCTTAGTCTAAAAAAACTAAGTATATGAACTTTGTAGTATCAACCACCACGCTTTTAAAGCATTTAAAATCTATTAACGGAGTATTAAACTCTAGCAACACCATTCCTATTTTAGATAATTTTTTATTTGAAGTAACTCCGGGGCAACTTGTTGTTTCTGCATCAGATATGGAAACCACCGTTACTACACAACTTGCCGTAGAAGCTAAAGAAGCTGGCAGTATTGCAATTCCTGCACGAACATTGGTAGATACTTTGAGTAATTTCCCTGAACAACCACTAACTTTCTTAATTGATAAAAAAACATACGGTATAAAAATCAGTACCGATAACGGTGAGTATAAGCTTACAGGGCACAACCCGGAAGAATATCCTCGCACGCCAAAATTAGAAGGCTCTGCATCTATCGAAATGAAAACAGATGTATTGGCAACAGCCATCACTAAAACATTATTTGCTACCAGTAACGATGATTTACGCCCTGTTATGTGTGGTGTGTTTTGCCAGTTTACCGAAACCGATTCTGTTTTTGTAGCTACTGATGCACACAAATTAGTTCGTTATCGTAGAAGTGATGCAAAAGCAACCCATTCGGCAGCGTTTATCATGCCTAAAAAACCACTTACTTTATTAAAAAACTTATTAGGTGGCGTTGATGATGTAGTTAGCATTGAATACAACAAAACAAACGCAACTTTTATTTTTGGAAATACAACCTTGGTTTGTCGTTTAATTGATGGCAAATATCCAAACTACGATGCGGTTATCCCAAAACAAAATCCAAATAAATTAACCGTTGATAGATCTGCTTTTGCAGGTGCTCTAAAACGTGTGAGTGTTTTCTCTAACAAAGCAACCCATCAGGTACGTTTAAAAATAAACGGTTCTCAGCTTAGCTTATCTGCCGAAGATTTAGATTTTGCTAACGAAGCTAACGAGCGTTTAACTTGTACATACGTTGGAGAAGATATTGAAATTGGTTTCAACTCTAAGTTTTTGCTTGACATGATAAACAACATGGAAGGCGATGAAATTCAAATAGAAATGAGTGCGCCAAACCGTGCCGGTATTATTACTGCTACTAAAAAAGATAATCCGGCTGAAGACATTTTAATGTTGGTAATGCCTGTAATGCTAAATAATTAATTAATGAAAAGAGTTTTAATTACAGGTGCTGCAGGCTTTTTGGGCTCTCACTTATGCGATAAATTTATTAAAGAAGGGTATCATGTTATTGCGATGGATAACCTGATTACAGGAGACATGCGTAACATTGAGCATTTGATGAAGCTGGAGCATTTTGAATTCCATCATCATGATGTTACTAAACATATACACATTGCTGGCGAGTTAGATTATATTATGCACTTTGCATCTCCTGCCAGCCCTATTGATTATTTAAAAATTCCTATCCAAACTCTAAAAGTTTCTTCATTAGGCACACATAATGTACTTGGTTTAGCACGCGTAAAAAAAGCACGCGTTTTAGTCGCCTCTACCAGCGAGGTTTATGGCGACCCAAACGTACATCCGCAACCCGAAGAATATTGGGGCAATGTTAACCCGGTTGGTCCCCGTGGTTGCTACGATGAAGCAAAACGTTTTATGGAAGCTATTACAATGGCATACCACAACACACACCAGGTTGAAACACGCATTGTTAGAATATTTAATACGTATGGACCTCGTATGCGCCTGAATGACGGACGTGTATTGCCAGCTTTTATCGGTCAAGCTTTACGTGGCGAAGACCTAACCATGTTTGGTGATGGTTCTCAAACGCGTTCTTTTTGTTATGTGAGTGATTTAGTGGATGGTATTTATAAATTGCTTTTAAGCGATTATAATATGCCTGTAAACATTGGCAACCCAAGCGAAATAACCATTAAACAATTTGGCGAAGAAATTTTAAAATTGACAGGCGCTAAGCAAAAATTAATTTCGTTGCCGCTTCCTAAAGATGACCCTAAGCAGCGTCAGCCAGATATTACAAAAGCAAAAGCTTTGTTAGGTTGGGAGCCTAAAATTAATCGTGCAGAAGGTTTAAAAATTACGTTCGAGTATTTTAAAACTTTGTCACACGATGAATTATTTAAAACCG
>CAIXZI010000484.1 GCA_903923915.1 uncultured Bacteroidota bacterium | reverse complement strand
TTGAGGTTGTTTTTTTCAATCAGTTCTGCTATTAATCTAGAAATATTTTCTACGCTAAAGGTTGGTGGAATGTTCATGCGTAAAACGGTCATTCCTACTTTAATTCTTCGTAAATGGTCTGATAAAAAAAGGGCCTGATTATTTACAACTCGTATAGTTTCAAATAAAGAATCGCCATACCTAAACGCCCTGTTAGCAAAAGAAACAACAGGTTCGTAAATGCTTATTAAATGTCCGTTATAATTACAAAAAGTGTCTTTGGTCTCCATACTTAATGAATGCTGCAAAGTAAAAGTATTTATTATTGATGCTACACACATTTTCTTAACAAAATCAATATATGGTGGAAAAAATTAAATAGTACAAATACCTAAAATGGCTACATTAGTCCGATTTTTAAACCACACATTATGATAAAAAATATTGCAGTTATAGGTTCTGGCACCATGGGAAACGGCATTGCACACGTGTTTGCACAATGCGGTTACAAAGTTTCTTTAATTGATGTAAACGCTCAAGCACTTGAAAAAGCGATAACCACTATTACTAAAAATATAGATCGTCAAATAACAAAAGGCACACTTACCGAAGCTGATAAAACAGCCGCTTTAGCTAATATAAAAACCTTTACCAAGCTTGAAGATGGCGTAAAACTGGTAGATTTGGTTATTGAAGCTGCTACAGAAAACGTACAAATTAAATTAGAAATATTTAAACAATTAGATGCCGTTTGTGATGCAAATACCATTCTTGCTTCTAATACATCTTCTATATCTATCACTAAAATTGCGTCGGTTACCAAGCGTGCCGATAAAGTAATTGGCATGCATTTTATGAACCCCGTGCCGGTAATGAAATTGGTAGAAGTTATTCGTGGTTATTCTACGTCTGATGATGTTACTGCCCGCATTATGGATATGTCTAAAAACTTAGGTAAATCGCCTGTAGAAGTTAATGATTATCCTGGTTTTGTAGCTAACCGTATTTTAATGCCAATGATAAATGAGGCAATTTATACTTTATACGAAAATGTAGCCGGCGTTACCGAAATTGATACCGTTATGAAACTGGGAATGGCTCATCCAATGGGACCATTACAATTAGCCGATTTTATTGGCTTAGACGTTTGCCTTAATATTTTAAACGTATTGCACGATGGTTTTGGCAATCCAAAATACGCACCTTGCCCGTTATTGGTAAACATGGTTACCGCCGGAAGTCTTGGTGCTAAAAGCGGTAAAGGTTTTTACGAGTACACCGCCGGAAGCAAAGATTTAGTAGTTGCCGATCGCTTTAAAAAAAAAGAATTAGCTAATTATTAGTCAATTTTTTTAGAATTATTTTGGCGTTACGGCGGTTACGCCGTCGGGCTTTACGTTGCAAGTTTTATTGATTACAATAAAAGCTTTCCACTGCAATCCCTAACGCATTAAACCTTCGGAAAGCTTTACCCTTTATACAAAGCGCCACCACAGTTATTCTTACTAGCTTCTGTAACTTTTTTTAAACAATTGACTTCGTTACGTAAACGCAGAATACCTAAAAAAGCAAATATTAATGCCTCTTTAAATTTTATGGTTTTATCATCAGGCAAAATTAATTTGCAAGTTGTATAGTGCTTTATGCGTTCAATAAAAAAAGTATTGTAAGCCCCGCCACCAGTTATCAATACATTCGTAATGTCAAAATGATTTAAAACTCGTGCCGTTTGAAATGCACTATGCTCAATAGCTGTAGCCAGTTTATCATTTAGTGAAATAGATTTACTTTCTAATAAAGAAATTATTTTTTCATCAATCCACTCTCGGCCTAACGATTTACTTTTTAATTTTTTATAGAAAGAAAGTGCGTTTAGTTTTTTTAATAAATCTTGATTAACTTTCCCTTTTGAGGCAAGTTTACCACCTTTGTCATAAGGCATTCCGGCTTTATGGGCATAAAAATTAAATACCAAATTTGTCGGACAAATATCAAAAGCCAAACGTTGTTTTTTATGGGTAAACGATATGTTTGCAATGCCGCCAATATTTAAACAAGCATCATAATTACTAAAAAGTAATTCATCTCCTATAGGTACTAATGGTGCGCCCTGTCCGCCAAGAGCTACATCGGTACTTCTAAAATCGCAAGCGGTTGTAATATTTGTTAATGCGGCAATTGCAGCTCCATCACCAATCTGACAAGTAAAACCATTGTGTGGTTGATGAAAAATGGTTTGTCCGTGCGATGCAATTAAATCCACTTTATATTTTTTACCCTTTAAAAACTGGTTAACAGTTTGCGCAGAAAATTTTCCAAAATCAACGTGTAACTTCCAAAACTCTTGTGCATTTAATAAGTGAGCATTTTGTAGTTTTTCTTTCCATGTTTTATTGTAGGCAAATGTTTTTGCTTCAATAATTTTATAAACCCAATGTTTTTTTTCTTTTGAAAATGTACATAGCGCAATATCAAGTCCATCAAGCGATGTACCGCTCATTAAACCAATAACCGTATAGGTGTTTTTTAATTTCATTTAGTAGAAACTAATTTAAAAATTTCATTTACACAACGCTCTCCATCCATAGCAGCAGAAACAATGCCACCTGCATAACCTGCACCTTCTCCGCAAGGATATAAACCTTTTATTTGTGTATGTTGGCAGCTTTCTTTATCTCTTGGAATGCGCACCGGAGTAGATGTTCGAGACTCCACACCTACAATAACAGCTTCGTTGGTTAAATAACCTTTCATTTTAGCACCAAAGTTTTTAAAGCCTTCTTGCAATGTTTTGCCAATTATATTTCCTAAAACCGGCAACATAGCAACGCTTGCAATGCCTGGTTGATAAGAACAATCGGGTAGGGTAGCGCTTGTTTTATTTTCAATAAAATCTATTAAACGTTGTGCGGGTGCAACTTGTGTTTTGCCGCCTGCCAACCATGCTTTATGTTCTAACTCTTGTTGCAAGGCCAAAGCTGCCAGGTTTTTATGTTGTTCAAAATGCTTCCAATCAGTAGCATCTAAACCAACCACAATACCCGAATTTGCATACGGGTTATTACGTTTAGATGGACTCCAACCATTGGTTACAACTTCTTGCGTATCGGTTGCACAAGGCGCTATAATACCACCGGGACACATGCAAAAAGAGTACACGCCTTTACCATTTACCTGATTTACCAGGCTGTACGAAGCAGCAGGTAAAAACTCTCGCACGTTATTTAATTGATTTATGTTGCAATGATATTGTATGCTGTCAATAATTTCTTGCGGATGTTCAATACGAACACCCATTGCAAAGGGCTTAACCTCAATAATAATGTTTTTATTATTTAATAAATGATAAATATCGCGCGCACTATGGCCTGTAGCCAGTATTAAATAATCTGCTGAATGATTAGTAGTTTCATCTTTTTCAAGATTAGAAATTTGCACAGATTTTAGTTGCTCTTTTTCAATAATAATATCGGTAAGCTTTGCATTAAAATGAATTTCGCCTCCAAAATCTAAAATAGTTTGCCGAATAGTTTCAATGATTTTTGGGAGTTTATTAGTGCCAATATGCTGATGCGCATCATCCAAAATAGTTTTATCTGCTCCATTAAATACTAAAGACTTTAAAATCTTAACTACATCACCTCGTTTAG
>CAIXZI010000483.1 GCA_903923915.1 uncultured Bacteroidota bacterium | reverse complement strand
CGCACGAAATCCCCCGTCAGGATGCCCCCGCCTGAGTCCAACCGAGACATCGTCATCAGCGACGTCCCGCGGAAGTCCGGATTCTTCGGGTTGCGCTTCACCGCTGTGTGCACCTGCAAGATCAGGCGACTGATCAACTCCGCCGCCGCCAAACGCGGCAGATTCAACTGGTCGAACCCCACCATGTGGGCCAGGATGGCCAGCAAGTCCCTGTGCTTGTGCAGCGCCGCCACCTCGGGGTTCGCCCCCGAGCCTCGAACGTAGTAGTCGTGGAAACCTGCAAAATCCTGCCCGGCCGCCCGAATGCTGGTGACCACCTCGACGGGACGGCACAAGAAAATACAGAGTGAGGGTGGGTAAGGGGCGGGAAGAGGGAGATATTGAAAAATCAAACCTAATCCCTATAGAAAAAGGAAGAACAAACGTAACCGCAATAACGTTACTGAAAATCGCCAATGCGCTTGAAGTCGATGTACAAGACTTCTTTAAATTTTAATTCGGATTTTATACACACAACCAAATACCTTTGTTCTTATAAAACGCTAAAAAATTAAAAGATCCTCGTATGACAAATTATGTGATTATGTCCTGAGTTTACATATACCTAACAAATATATGCAAAAACAAGATTATTTTGGGTCATTTTAGGCAATATTGGGCTAATCTTATGCAAGATTGGCTGTGTCTTACGCAGAGTTGAACAAATCTTATGTAAGATTGGTTGTATCTTACACAGAGTTGGAGGAATCTTATGCAGAGTTGAACAAATCTTATGTAAGATTGGCCATATCTTACACAGAGTTAGAGAAATCTTATGCAAGATTAGAGTAATTGTACATAACATTGGAGTAATTGTACGTAACATTTGTTGTGGTATGCCCATAAAAAAGCCCCATATTTCTATGAGGCTTTTTAGCTTAGTCATGCTGAGCTTGTCGAAGCATTTGGGCAGCAATTATATGTGCCATCCCACGTATTTCGACAAGCTCAATATGACATCGCTCAGAGACTGACAACTATTAATTAATACGCATCTCAAAAGGCAAGCGTGCTTGCACACCTTTTGCTTTTATAATGCTTTGTGCGCATTTAATGTATTCATAAAACACACCTAAGTTTTGTTGTAACACTCTTGCTTCTTCATCATCTTTTTTACCGTTCAATAAATCTTTTAGTGGGTCTTTTTGTTTTGGTAAAGAAAGTATTTCGTATTCGTCTTCTTTTAAATTTGCTTTTTTAACCGTGTAATTAATGGCATCGTTAATACCGCCTAACTCATCAACCAATTTTATTTTTAAAGCATCTACGCCGCTCCAAACACGGCCTTGTCCAATGCTATCAACATCCGCTTGCGCCATGCCACGCCCTTCGGCCACACGTTTGGTAAAAGTGTCATACACTTTTTCTACCCCTTTTTGTATATAAGCAGCTTCTAAAGGTGTAGCACCACGGTATAAACTTCCTAAATCGCTATGCTTGTTTGTGTTTACGGTATCTATATTAATACCCAGTTTTTCTGAAAACAATTTTTGTGCATTAGGCGATAAACCAAACACACCTATAGAACCCGTAATGGTATTAGGTTGTGCAAATATTCTATCAGCTGCACAAGAAATATAATAACCACCTGATGCAGCTACATCACCCATAGAAACAATAACCGGTTTTGCTTTTTTGGCTAAGGTAACCTCGCGCCAAATAACATCGCTGGCAAGTGCGCTACCACCCGGAGAGTTTACACGTAATACAATAGCTTTAACAGTAGTATCTAAACGTGCTTCGCGTATGGCTTTTGCGGTTGTTTCAGAACCAATTTTATCGGCATCACCTTCGCCACTTGCAATTTCGCCAACGGCATAAATAACAGCCAGTTTATTTTTCTTGTCGTGTTTTTTATCGCTGTCGTCATCTTCGTCACCTTTGTGTTTTTTGTTTACATGCTCGGTGTATTCGCCCAGGCTGACAAAATTTATTTTTTGTTTTTCTTTAACACCTAATTTTTGTTTAAGTATTTCGGTTACTTCATCTTTATATTTTAATTCGTCAACCAATTTTAATTGTTGCGCATCTTCCGGAAAATTAATTTTTAATTCATCAGCAATGTTTTGAAGCTCTGCAACAGATACCCCACGTTGTTTAGAAATGCCTTCTAACATGTGCAGCCAAATGCTGTTTAATAAAGTTTCTAATTGTAAACGGTTAGGTGCGCTCATTTTATCTAATAAATAAGGCTCTACTGCGCTTTTAAATTTACCATGACGAAACACTTGCATTTCTACATTTATTTTTTCTAACGCATTTTTGTAATACATAATTTGTGCGCTTAAACCTTTAAACATAAAATCGCCTTGTGGATTTAAAAATATTTTATCAGCCACACTTGCCAAATAATAACTCTTTTGAGAATATCCTTCGGCATACGCATATATAAATTTTTTGCTGGCTTTAAATTGTAATAAGCTATTTCTAACTTCTTCTAAGGTTGCAGGCGAGGCCACAATTTCATCATTCAAATCCATGTAAATACCTTTAATAGCAGTATCGCTTTCGGCTTTTTTAATAGACTTCATAATATCATCTAAACCAACGCCGTTTTTGCCACCTATAAAATCGCCTAAGCCTAATTCAGCTAAAGGATTGTTGGCACTACGCTCTTTAATAGGGTCTTTAAATTTTAGCATAAGCACCGAGTTTGCTTTTATGCGCGTTTCTTTGTCTTTGCCAAAATGAAACTGAGTTTTAAAGCTTGATACAATTATAGTAGCAAAAATAATGGTGCATAAAATGCCCGCTACAATAACACCTACAATGGCGCCAAAGAATGTTGAGAAAAAATTTTTCATGTGGTTTTATTTATTTTGTTGTTATATGATTTGCCCTGTTATCTTTGGTTTTCGTTTCAGAAACGAGGCTATTTCATAATTTGTTAAATTAATTACTACAAAAGTAAAAGAGCTTGTTATTTTTGACACAGAATTGTTATGAACGAAGTATATTTATGTTTGGGCGGTAATTTGGGTAATTGTTTTGAAACTTTTAAGCAGGTTTGTGAGCATATTAAACAAACAGTTGGAAGCGTTAGCCAGCAATCTTCCCTTTATCAGTCGCAGGCCTGGGGCATGGATAAGGCACCCGATTTTTTTAATCAGGTAATTAAAGTAGAAACCAACCTATCGGCTGAAGAATTGATTGTTGTACTATTGGAAATAGAAAAAAAACTAGGCAGAGAACGCACGGACACCACTACATACCAAAGTCGTTTAATAGATATTGATATTTTATTTTTTAACAAAAAAATTATAGAAACAGATACACTTCATATTCCGCATCCGCGATTGCATTTGCGCAAATTTGTTTTAGAGCCATTGAATGAGATTGTACCAAATTTTGTACAGCCTGTATTAAATAAAACTATTGCAGAACTATTGCATGATTGCCCTGATACCGGACAAGTAAAAAAACTAACCTATGCCGTTTAATTTTATTTGCATAGAAGGTAATATTGGTGTTGGAAAAACTACACTGGTAAAAAAACTGGCTAAACATTATAAAGCTGCATCTTTTTTTGAAGAGTTTAATGAGAACCTCTGGTTGCCTTTGTTTTATCAAAACCCAAAAGACACCGCTTTAGCTTTAGAGCTTTCTTTTTTAACCGACAGATGCAAACAGCTTTTATATATTGAAAAAGAAAACAATCCTAAAATCATAAGTGATTATTGTTTGGATAAATGTTTGTTGTTTACAGAGGCCAATCTTTCTAAAGAGGATTATAGCACATACGAAAGATTGTTTGATAGAATTTCTGCAACCATTAAAAAACCTGATTTGGTTATTGTGCTTCATACTTCGGTTGAAACGCTTAGTGATAATATTGAAAAGCGTAACAGAAGCTACGAGCAAAGCATCCAGTCTTCTTACTTGCAAAAATTAAATGAGCGTTACGTGAGCTTTTTTGCAAAAGAAAAGGAATACAGCATTTTAAATATTTTTACCGAAACAATAAATGAAAAAGTATATGAAGATATATTCCATGAAATTGTATCTTTCATTCAGAAAAATCCACATCAAAAAATTAATACGATTAAATTATGAGTACTGCAAAAACTTGTACTTGGCCAGGCACTGATGAATTAATGATTGCCTATCATGATGAAGAGTGGGGCACACCTGTGCATGATGATAAAAAACATTTTGAATTTTTAGTGTTAGATACATTTCAGGCGGGCTTAAGTTGGAAAACTATTTTACATCGCCGAGAGCACTTTAGAAAAGCCTTTGCCAATTTTGATGCAAACAAAGTGGCCAAGTTTACCGAAAAGGATGTAGAAAAATTATTGCAGAACGAAGGTATTATTCGTAATAAATTAAAAGTGCGTGGAACTATAAAGAATGCACAGCTTTTCCTGCAAGTACAAAAAGAGCATGGCTCTTTTGATAAATACATTTGGCAGTTTACCAATAATAAAACTATAAATGGAAAACGTACACAGGGAACCATACCTGCCATCACAGCTGAATCGGATGCTATGAGCAAAGCATTAAAAAAGATAGGTTTTACTTTTGTGGGCTCAACTATTTGTTATGCCTATATGCAGGCTGCCGGCATGGTTAACGATCATTTGGTATCTTGTCACCGTTATAAACATTGTAAATAATTTTATGTCAGAAACCAAACGCACACTTTCTTTACTTGATACAACTTTAATTGTTTCGGGTTCTATGATAGGCTCTGGTATTTTTATTGTATCATCAGACATGGCTCGAAGTGTTGGCGGCAGCGGTTGGTTGTTATTATGTTGGTTGCTTACAGGCGTACTTACTTTATTTGCCGCATTAAGTTATGGCGAGCTTGCGGGCATGATGCCCAAAGCAGGCGGACAATACGTGTATATTAAAAAAGCATACGGAAGTTTAATTTCATTTTTATATGGCTGGACAGTTTTTCTTGTGATTCAAACAGGTGTAATTGCTGCGGTGGCGGTGGCTTTTGCAAAATATATTGGAGTTTTTATTCCGTTCTTTAATGAAGATAATGTGCTGCTTCAAATTCATAATTTTAAACTGACGTATGCGCAATTATTGGCTATTGTCTCTATTGCCTTTCTTACCCTAATAAATGCGCGTGGTGTAAAGAATGGAAAAATCATACAACGTGTTTTTACATTGGCAAAATTAATTGCGCTTTTCGGTTTAATTATAGTTGGCTTATACGCAGGTTTTACTAGAAATATTTTTTCGGAAAACATGGTTGATTTGTGGAAAGGCGCATCTATAAATGGTTCTGTAACTACGGCATTAAACGGATCGGCTATTTGGATTGCAGTTGGTGTTGCGATGATAGGTTCTTTATTTAGCAGCGATGCATGGAACAACGTAACATTTATTGCAGCAGAAATTAAACAACCCGAAAAAAACATTCCAAGAGGATTAATGTTGGGGACATTTATCGTTACTGTAATTTACATTTTAGCTAACGTGGCTTATTTGTGTTTACTATCTATACATGATATACAAAATGCGCCACACGATAGAGTAGGGGCAGCAGCTATGGCGACTGTAATGAGTGGAAACACCGCAGTGTATGCCATGGCAGGTTTAATTGTGGTTTCTACGTTTGGATGTAACAATGGTTTAATTATGGCAGGAGCCAGATTATTTCAGGCTATGAGTGCAGATAAATTATTTTTTAAGAAAGCCGAAAACAATAACAGGTTCGGTGTACCTGGCTACGCCTTATGGATACAGGGCATTTGGGCAAGTGTATTGTGTTTAAGCGGTTCTTATGGCGATTTGTTAGAGTACGCAACTTTTGCATCTTTGTTGTTTTACATTGTAACTATCAGCGCCATTTTTGTGTTGAGAAGAACTGAACCTGAAACGCCCCGTCCGTATAAGGCCTGGGGCTATCCGGTTGTCCCTGCATTGTATATTTTGTTAACTACATTAATTTGCATCGACTTAGTTTACAATAAACCAACCAATACCGTTAACGGGTTAATCATAGTAGCCTTGGGTATTCCGGTTTATTATTTTATTCAACAAAAAACAAAACAACAACATGATTAATTATATTTCAAAATACTTTACGCTTAACCGCAGAGAGCGTAATGGAATGATAGCTATTAGCACTTTGCTCTTGGTTTTATTAGTGGTTAAGTATTTCATTATTTATAAATACAACCCAACTTCTACAAGCATTAATGTTATTGCGTTAGATGATGTTGCAGCCAAGCTTACCGAGCAAAATAAAACTTCTGAAAGCAATAATCATGCAACTACTTCAATAACTACGGAAGGCAAATTATTTAATTTTAATCCTAATCTGATAACTTATGAAGAAGCTATTACTCTTGGTTTTCCTGAAAAGACGGCACATATATTAATTAACTACCGTAATAAAGGCGGCAAGTTTTATAATGCAGAAAGTTTGAAAAAATTATATGGGGTGAATGAGGCTTTATATGAAAAATTAGCGCCGTATGTTTTTATCGAAAATAATAAGTCAACAAAAGATTTTAAAACAGAAAATAAAATTGCTTCGAAACAAAACATCACACTTGAAATAAACAGTGCTGATAGCCTGCAATGGATGCAACTAAAAGGTATAAAAGCCGGAAGAGCCCGAATGATTTTAAAATACAAAAGCATGTTGGGAGGTTTTTATTCTATCGAGCAATTGAAGGAAGTATATACATTTAATGATAGTTTATATAATTCTATCAAAGCAAATCTAACAGTTAATCCTGCACTCATTCAAAAATTAAAAGTTAATACGGTTGATTTTAAAACCATGGTGCATCATCCTTATATAAAATACGATGGTACAAAATGTATTTTTGCTTTAAAGAAAAATAAAAAAATTACGGCAGATGATTTAAAAAACTCATCTTGCTTTAGCAGAGAACAATTGGAGAAAGTGCTTATTTACTTAGATTTTGAACAGTAGTTTGCTGTCATGGTG